>DASTWL010000010.1 GCA_035765895.1 Verrucomicrobiia bacterium
CCAAATGTAGGCCGACTGGTCGTCGTCAATGAAGGTTTCGCCGTCAAGGACGATGGTCCCTTTGGGCGTCTGGTCGGGGATCATTTCCTTCCCATTTTCCCCCATGAGATTGCTCCAAGGTCCGACGGGAGAGTCCGAAACGGCGGCCCAGATCTGGCAGGGGACGCTGCTATACATGTAATACTTGTCTTTGAACTTCACCACCGACGGGGCCCACTTGAACTCCGTCTGGGGCCAGTTCATCGGCTGCCAGGTCCAATGCACGTAATCCTTGGAACTCCACACGCCCGCCGGACCGCGTCCAACATCCCACCCATCCGGCGTCGCGTAGATGTAGTAAGTGTCACCGAACTTGCGGCTGCACGGATCGGCAAAATATCCCGGGATCACCGGGTTTCCCGCGCGCGGCGAATTCCATGCCGTGCCTGCCAGCACACTGACACTCGTCATGGCCAGGCAGACCACGAGCGTTTTCCGGCGCATTCGGGATGTCTTTGGTTTGTTCATAATCTCCATCGCTCTCGTTCCATCAATTCTCATTGGGTTGACTCAACCGGGCCACATTGTGATGCGCCGCCTCGTAGATCTCTCGAATACCTTCCGGCCGCAGCGCGTAGCTGAACCATCGCAAGTCATCAATATCCCCGGAGAAGCTGGCCGATCCGGGCGGGAAGTCTTTGTTGCAATAGCCGATGCGAACCGGCAATCCGCCTTCGTCAAATTGCCCCACTGCCAGGCGACTCTTGCAGGCAAGACGTCCATCCACGAAACAAGCCACGTTATCCCCGGCAGCAACGGTTGATACGGTCACCGCCACATGATGCCATTGGCCATCCGCGACAGGCACCGGGGCCGCCGTGGCGCCCACCCAACCCGCGTCGAATTGCAGGCGGCCCTGGTTTACAAACAGCACCTTGCCGCCCCGTGCCCATTTGGATCCTCCGCCGGCCCGCGCCAGAATCGGCCCGCCTTTCGTTGTGCGGATCCAAGCGGCCCAGGTGAAGGCACCGTTCGCATGCAAATCCTCCGCACCGCGAATCTCCACATGGGTTTTTCCATCCAAGTGAAGGGCCATTGCTTCCACGCCCTGCCCCCATTCTGCTGCGCCGCGAATCAAACCCTGATGCCGGCCGGAATTATCCGTGAGCGTGGTGCCTGTTCCCTCGTTCATGCTCCAGATCACCGGGGCGGGCACGGGGGGCGTGGTTAACCGTTGCACCGGCGACCAGTCTGTTTCGTTGAAGTAGAGGCCACGAGCCTTCACACGGTAGGCAACCTCCTGATTGGGCGCCAGGTCTGAGTCTTGGTAGGATGACGCACGCTGCCAGCCGCTGCTATGGCCGGAGCCTTCCGTGCATTGGAAGAAGTATTCAACGCCGACTTGGCCCAACTCGGCAGCCGTCATCACGGCCGAAAAACAGTTTGTGCCAGCTTGGGGTGCCAGTGCCCAGGAAACCGGCCGGCGAACGTTCACGGCCGGGTCCGGACTGGCGCCGTGCAGTGTGAACGTGACCGGCGAGGTGGTTTGATATTCCAGCCACACGACCAGCACTGGCCTGCCATTCGGGTCGCGCACGATGCCTTGGCGGCATTTGCTGCCAACGGCCTGAGCCTGACCCTCGATTTCCAACCGACCCAATTCGGTGGCATTCCAGTTTCGAAACACGAAACATGGATTGAGAACCGGATGTTCGGGTGAGGCCATTATCCGGAAGACGGGCGAGGGTCCGGTGGCTGAAAGGACATACGCCCGCTGGCTTTGGTCATAGCCCGTGCTGACGCAGTCCGAGGCGGTTTCCAGCGCGGGCGCCTGCAGCCATGACTTGGCCAGTGGGACAAGCGCGACGGCACTTTGGTCGGTCATGCCTTCCATCAGGGTCTTTTCCAATGAGGGCACATCACCCTCCTGGCGCCGGCTGACGGGCCAGAAGAGATGGGAGACCGAACAATGCGCGGCCCGGTCGGGGAAAGAGGCGTTGCGCCCGGAAGAATTGATCTGCGAGGTCGGCCAGTGATTCCAGGAAGGGAAGACCGAATACCAGGTGCGCTCGCCCCGGTAGGTATCACCGCCGGTGAACCGCTGGATGGTGAACGGGTCGTATTTGCCGGTATAGTGGATTTGCTGAATGATGCTCCCGCCGTAGGCCGGCGATGGCGGCTCGGGATTCCAATCGTAATCGTGAGCCTTCCCGGCCGCATCCACCAAGGTCATGACGGGCGATTTTTCCAGCACGCTCTCCGGATGCTGTCCTTCGCCGAGAACGACGATCTGTTCATCCCACTCGTGCCACGACTCGGGCGTGTCCGTGTAGAGACGCATTCGCTTCACGGCGACGCCATCCGGATAGATGTAGTAATACCAGTCGGAAATGTCGCCCCAGCCGGTCCGCTCATCATAATTGGCCCAGTGATGGTCGGGATTGGACAACCAGCAGCGCCAGTGGACGACCACGCGCGCCGGCGTGTTCTCGAGGATGCGGACATGGGAGTTCCAACAGCCTTTGTCCGACATGGGCTCGCAATCCCCCGGCGCCCTGGCCGTGCCGCCGGTTTCGTTGAACTCGTTGTTGAACCACTGATTCTCCTCATTGACGACCATCGGCACGTAGCTCACCCCGCGCCAGAAGACAAACTTGGTTGGCAGTTGGTCGAAGCCCACCACGACGTCGGGATACTCGCCAAACCGCCACAAGTTGTCCCAGGTTTCGTAGTAAGGGAGGTGGGTGTAGACCCCCTTGAACTGCCCGCCGGTGCTCGGGTTGGGCAACACACGCCTTTGCATGTCGGGTGAAGAGACAACCGCCTGGCCGGGATTGAAGTTCCGGTGGCTTGCGGCGAGTTGGTCCGAACTCAAGGCCACGTCATAGAGTCGCACCTCGTCAAGCAGGGCATCCAACCCGAACTCACTCGCAAAGGTGTCATGCAGCGCCTCAGTCGGCATTCTGGGAATCCCCGCCTTGCCAACGCGCACGCTGGCGTTGACGGTCTGAACCCCACCCACACCGGCGGATTTGCTGGCCACCTGCTCGCCGTCGATATAAAGGCGCATCATGCCGTCGGCTCTGCTGTAGGTGCCAGCAATGTGATACCAACGGAAGAGCGCCAGGTGGTTGGCAGCCTCATACGGCGGGTGATTGGGAACCGTGAGTTGCTGCCAGACGCCGCCGACCTTGACCTTAAAGCCGGGGTAACCATGGGCATCCACGCCGAGAAAGAAACCGTCGTCATCTCCCTGTTGCACAATGGGCGCCCAATTCCACGGATAAGCACCCAGCGCGATCCAGCCCTCAAGCGTCAAATCGCCGCCTGCCAGTTTCGGCGCCTGCTCCGCCGGCAGGACCACTTCGGTGTGGTAGCCGTCAAATTCGAGGGCCGTGCCCGAAACACCTCGCTTCCAAAGCGTCTTGTCACCGGGAATCGACAGGCTCAAGCCGGAAACGAGTTCCCTGCTCAGGTTGCCCTGCCCCTCGTCAAACCTGAACCCGGCGACCGGAGCCACCACCGGCGGCCCTTTCTCTGGATTGCCCTTCACCCGGGCGGGCGGCGCTGAACGCCTGGCATTCTTGCGGCTCATCTGGGTGATTCCATTTACGTTCAACTGCAACACCTGCGTGGTCTGATTCAATGGATCATTCCATTCATCGATGGTCTTGGTTCCCTGTTTGACCACCCTTGTCACCTTGCCATCGGAGTGGATTGTAAACACCTCGTCCGTGAAATTCTTCGGGTCCAATCCCCCACGGGGATTTCCGGCCGTGAAACTCGACAAGTAACGCCAGTGAACGGTCGCTGTTGAGCGGCTGGATTCAATAATCTCGGCGTGAGAGAAAAGGTTGACCCGGTCAGGCATGGTAGCGGTCCCGTCGCCGTGCCGGGGGACGATTTCCTCGAGCGGCCACCTCCCCTGTGCGGTCTCCCAATACGGCAGATAACTCGCCCCGCGCCAGAAAACCAGCTTCCCATCCGCAGCGCCGATGTGAACAACAATGTCGGTCTCGTCGCCCGTTCGGGAGTAACGCTCAAAGGGATCGCCCGAACGCACGTGCGTGTAATAGGCGAAAAAGTCGGCGCGCGTTCCAGCGGAAGCCGCGCCTGGCATACTGGCCAGCAGCAGTCCTGCGATCGGCCCGCCCATGCTGTTGAAGTGCTTCAGCATCAGCGGACCGTCAAGTTGTAAAAACCATTCATCATGTTTGAATATTCGGCCTCGACCGCAGCTATTGCTTGCCCTCCTTTTCACTCACCAATGAGTTCGCGATGAATGCCTCCAGGTGTTGACGCTCATCGTCAAGCAAGGCCGTTTTGTAAACAAACACATCGCCGATGTCTCCGTTGAACGTCGTCCAGGCATCGGGCGCGTTACGGCCCACCGTGATGCTGGTGGCATAGGATCCCGCGACGCCTGGCACCAGCAAGGTCATGGGGCTGGTGGCGGAATTCGCCATCACTTCGACGCCATTCGCAAAGACTTTGTAACTTCCGTCCGGCTGCACGATGAGGCTTAGCAGGGTGGTTTGTCCGTCCGGAATGGCGACTTCGCTCACATCCACGGAACCATTGCGGCGCACGCAGATCCGGCCCGTATCGTTGCGAATCCCAAGCACCAGGCGGTCATAAAAAACGTCCACAATGGAGAACCATCCCGAGGCCGCCCCACTCCGCATCGGTCGCGCGACGACCACGATGCTCGCTCCATTGCATGGTATCGGCTTGGAATAGGATTCGAAATTGAATCCGTCTCCATCGAGATACTGATTCCGGCTGAATTTTCTGTCAGCGATCGTGACCGTCCGGGGCGTGGAGATGGGCGTAAGTGTGCCGCCCTCGGGAAAGAGCGTGGGCCAGACGCCTGTGCCGCCGGCTGCCGGAAGCGAATTCGCCCGCGCGGCCACAAGCAAATCACCGGTCCTTGGAATCTTCCCCGTGGAAACGGAGTCGCTTTTGAACTGCACAGAGATGGAATGGGACGAAGCAATTTTGGCAAAGGTGTAGGCATTTCTCGCCCCAAGATCCTTTTCATCGACCCGGACGTTCGCGATGGAGTAGCCGGGTATGGGAACAATGCGGAAGGTCTGCGTCCCGTTGTATTCGGCCATCACCTCTCCGCATGGTGAGATGCCGCCACCGTAACCCGCCTCCGCAGAAATCTTGCAGGCAAAGGATGCGCCGAGGGTATGATTTCGGCGAACATCATTGAGCGCGAAGTCCTCGCGCGGCCCCAGCGCAACTCCATCCACCGTCACCGACCTCGTGCTCATGCCGCGTTTCGGCATGATGCTAAACGCCTGCGCGCCACCCTGGGGCACGGCTACCGACCCCGACGGCCGCACCGATCCGCCCTCGTTCGCCACCGTCGTGATCTGGTAGGTCGGCGCCTTCCGGGCAAAGGTCGCTTCGATGGTGTGATCGCCGTAAACGGGGTCAAAGGTGAAGTTCGGCACTGACCCAACGGACGCGCCGTCCACCTTCACGTCCTCGATGAAATAACCCGGCTTCGGTTCAATCATGTAGAGAGCGGTCATTCGCTCCAACAGTTGCCTTGCGCCAGACGGGCGAATCTCTCCGCCTCCTCCCGCCTTCGCAATGATGCGGTGGTGGGTCGTCACATCTTCCACATAAAATGGCGCGGCGGGCAGCCCTTCCCGGTTGTAAAGGTTGCAGCCTTCCGGATTCTGCCAGCAGGCGTAGGCCACCTTGCGCGGTTGAGCAACCGAAGGTGAGGAGAGCAGCACCTGGTTATCTTTGATCGTCGCAATGGCCGGGAACCATTTGCCGTCAGCACCCGCAATGACAAAACGCTTCAACGTGCCTCCGACGACTTCTTCTGTCGGCTTATACCAGGTTTTGTGGCCGACCATCAGCCCGCTCCCAATGTGATCAAAGAAACAAACCACGGTGTTGCCCGCAACCGAGACGTCCTTCAGCACGGGCCCGCTGGCGACAAGGTCCGGATGACCGTAATCGTTCTTCAGCGCCCAAAGCGCCAGGCGTTCGCCGACGTCCTGTTTATTCTCGGGGTGATAGCCCGGCCAGCCCACCTTGGACACCCCGATATCCATGGCCGATGCGCAACCGGCGTGCGGCAGCGCCATGGCTTCGACCTGCTGCAATCGCGTATCTGCATCCCACCCCCCGGAGTGGAGCACCGGACTGTTGGTCGGCAACAGCTCGCCATAATTCGCAATCATCACATAGTAAAACGGAAAGTCGTCCATTCCGAAGAGCTGTTTCCAGCCCTGCACCATCGCCTTCATTTTCAGAAAATAACTGTCGGGCGACTGAACGGTTCTTTCGGCGTTTTCGCCCTGATACCATATCGCCCCCTTGATGCCATAAGGAGCCAGCGGAGCGATCATGCCGTTGGCCAGATGGAACGGACCATCGGGCAAAACCGGCTGGTCCAGAAGCGGCCTGAGTGCGGGGACGTCTATCAATCCTTCCGGGGAAAGCCACAGATCAATGGCGGTTCCGCCAACCGCAGACACGATCAATCCAATCGGTATAGAAGCGTCGTTGGTCTGATAGATACTTCGGGCGAAATAGAAGGCAGCCGCAGAAAAGCCGCCCGCACTGCGAGGACTGCATACAATCCACTTGGGATCGCCTTTTAGCCCCTTCAGTGGTTCACCTGCTGCCGTAAGGGGCACCCGGAACGAACGGATTCCAGAAAAATTGGCAGCAGCGATATCCTCGGGGCGATTGCAGGCGGCCAGCCCCATGTCCATGTTTGATTGACCGCTGCACAACCACACATCTCCAACCAAAACATCCTGCACGGTGATTATGTTGGAACCCTTGACCGTCAAGGTTTGCCCCCGGGTGTTGGCAGGCATGGCCGGAAGCAACACCCGCCAGTTCCCTCGCGCATCGGCCTTCGTCGAAATCGTTTCGGAGCCAAAGACAACGCTGACTTTTTCGCCCGGATCTGCGGTGCCGAAGACTGCCACGGGCTTGTCGCGTTGCAGCACCATGTGATCGCCAAACAACTTTGAAAGCTGCACGTCCGCCTGCGCCGCGTTGGTCAGCCCAATGCCGAGTGCAACAAACAACCAATAGAGCCTGAACGATCGCATGATCATATCCTGAAGAGTGACTTAGATGGACCCGGCTTGCTCACTTCTTCACTCCTTCGACAACCGGCCGCCGGGTTTGATTGATTTCACAAAAAAGTCAGCCGGGTCCTTGCTCCAGCCAGACTCATCGAAATGCGCGGCAATGAACTGGTCGCCGTGAATGCGCATGACCCAGCACACGCTGCCGCACGAGAAAACATCATAGCGGCGCGGATGGTCCGGCACCTTGCCCTCGTAAAAATACGCCAGATCTGCCGCATGCCGCTGCGGATCGGGCCATTGGTAGTGGGCCGTGTGATGGTCGTGCCCGTGCAGAATCGCCACCACGTTGTAGTCCTTGAGCAGTTCGTAAAGGGCGCGCCGCTGCTTCAGGGTCCACCAGTTCCAGTCATTGAGGGAGAAACCGTCGAATCCGTAGTGGTGCATCAGCACCACCGGCTCGCCCGAAGCGCCAACGTGTTTAACCAAATAATCCCGCAGAAACGACAGCGCGCCCTGCGGGTCATTCCAGCTTCCCGGCCCGGCCGGTCCAAACTTGAAGGGCGTTTCCGCGTCAGTCGTGTCAGCGGGGCACAACCCCAGGCTGACGAAATGCACGCCGTTCCAGTTCAGCGCGAAGTGGACGCCGTTGGTTGAAATGGCATCCAGTTGACCGGCTTCGGCGAGTTGACGATTGCGCCCGACGAGCCCGGTTCGCGCCGGGCCATCCGGCGCGCCGTCGTGATTTCCGGTGCACGCGAACACGGGCACCTTGTTATGACCAAACTGAAGCCCGAGCGCCGGAAACACCTGGTCGAAGCCGGCCCATTGCTCTTGCCGCACGGACAGTTCCTTGTCGCCATCGGTCAAATCGCCGAGCACGAACAAGCCGCGCGGCGGGGCCACCACACCCAATTGCACCTCGTCCAGCGCCGGCCGTTCGGGATAGGGCAACCCCACCAAACTCCGCATCGCCTCCCGCCGGGCCCGGGCACTGACCACCATTTGATCCGGCGTGAGTGCCGTCTTGTCCTTGTCCTTGTGCGCGCCCACGTGAACGTCCGAAAGCACAAAGAAGGTGTAGTCTCGCGTCGCCGCTGAGGTTGCCGCCCCGGTCACGGGAGCGACAAAAGCCAGCATCAAACTCGCCGCCAGCAACGGAACCATCCACGCAGCGCGCCGCGTCCGTTGGCAATGTGTCCGAAATAATCGCATAACTGAGGACTCGTCTATTCTTTCCAAGCCAGGATTTCCGTGACGCCGCTGCGCGCCTGTCCGTGATGAGTGAAAACCACACGAAACTTGCTGGTGGTCACCTTGGAAAAGGTGACCGTATTGACCGCGCTACCCAGGGGTTTGACCGGCGTCTTGACCTGGTCTGGCACGTCCTGCCATTCGGATCCGCTCCATGATTGAACCGTGTAGGATTCGGGTGGTTGAACCCCTCCATGATCGTCATAAATGCAGAGCTCGATGCGGCCGATCTCCTTCGGCTCACCAAAATCAACCTCCAGCCAGTCGGTTGCGTTCGTCGAACCGTAGGAAGTCCAGCGATTCACCGGCGTGGAGGTATAGACGGTTTTGCCGTCGTTGGCCCGGACGGGGAGGCCGCCAAAAACGTCATGAAACGAAGCGGTTGCTTTGGGAAAGCCTTCGCCGCGCAGGTTCAATGCCAGGTTCCCGGCGGGCGGCGGCGCAATGTGATACTCGCCACGCAGCGGGCCCCACGCCTCCAATTCCGTCAACCCGGTCTTGCCGTCCCGGCCGTTGGCAAACCGGATGCGAAGCTTCTGCGCATCGAGCGTTGGGAAGCTGACGACGTTGGCCCGATGTCCGGAGGGCTGCTCGGGGACGCGGGTCTGCCCCGGCACCGCCGACCACTCCTGGCCGGCCCAATATTCCAGATCATAGCGCATCGGCGCCACGATCCCTTTGCCGTCGTCGAGCAGGTAGAGCTTCACCATGTCGAGCGGACGCTTGACGCCAAGATCCACTTCCACCCAATCCGTTCCGCTTGGCGATCCTTCCGCGGTCCACCGGTTCGGCGGATGGATGGAATACCAGTAGCTCCCGTCATTTATTTTGGAGAGCGACGTGCCCTCGGCGGTAAATGAAGCGGTCACTTGCGGAAAATAATCCCCGTCGTTGCTGACCAGGTAATTAACCTCCTTCGGTTCCGCCGACGGCCGTTTGGCGGCGGGAAGTTTGGCCGTGACCCGCGCCAGCTTGCTGGACGTAGCGGCTTTTTTCCCGTCCACAAACACCGTCAAACCCTTGCCGCGTCCGTAGCGTTTGCCGTCCCGGTCCCAAATGACGCTGACGTTGTGGCCGTGATAATTCAAATCATCCAGCGCAAACCACGGCCAGTCTTCGGGCGCCAGCGGCTGGATTTCCAGGACGTCATCGGCGCGCGGCTTCACCCCCACGAGCCCGGTGATGATGAGATCGTTGTAACCGCTGTGGAAATAATCCTCGCTGCGGTCATACATGTCGTAACCCTCCCATGAACCGGTGTCAGGATTGGCCGCCTCGGCGATGTAGGGCTTGCCGTTCTTACGCTGGGTCAGGGAATAGATGCGGAGCAGCCGGTAGTAATCGGCGCGACTGATGACGTGCTGCTGGTAATTTTGCAGCAGGTTGGCCAGGGCTTTCAGCGTCTGCGTGGTGGCGTAGGGCCAGGACTGCCCGCTCCACCAGCAACAGGAGGCGTTGACGAGAAACAACGGATCGTGCCGCCCCACAAAGCTCGGACCGAACGGCGCGAGAAAATAGTTCGTGTCCATGAGGAATTTCCACGCCGCTTCGTAGCCGGGATCAGGCAGGTTGAATTGCCAGGGCACATAGCCGATCAACTCGCGCCCCTCCGGACTGCCGGCAAACGGGCCGTCCTCGTAAATCAAGGTTCCCGCCTTGATGGGTTTGCCGGGAAAATCCTTGATGTTCTCCTCATTGTTCTTGAAACGAATCAGGAAGAAATCGCGCTTGGGATCCCACAGGGACGCTTCAATCCGCTCCTTCAACTTCGCCGCCTTGGCATTGAAGACCTCGGCCTGCGCCGCATCGCCGGCCAGGGCGGAGAGTTTGGCAATCGCCCGCTCATCCGCCCACATGTAGCTGTTGAAGGAAGGCCGATAGCTCGGCGCGCCGCGCAGGATGTCGCTCGTCTGCCGGCTGGCAATGTTGAACTCCATGCCGTCGTCGTGGCCGATCTGCCAGAACATCCCCATCTCCGGCACGTAATGTCGCTGTTCGAGCAGATTGAAGTGCTTGACCAGGCCCGGCAGCAGGCGGGTGGCAAACCCCTTGTCCTGCTTCACCTCGTAAACCGCCCACGCGGAATCCGCCAGCCAGGTGCTGTAGTTGCGCGGCTGGGCTCCGGGCACATTCAGCCAGTAGTTCAGATAGTCATGGGCATATTGCGCATCACGCAGCCAGCGCGCTTCATACAAATGATGCCCCGCACCGCAACTGATCCCGCCATACGCGCCCGACCAGAAAGGCCGGTTCCGGAATTCGGTGAAGGAATACCCGCTGGCCGGCGAACCGTAAATGAGGTGCTTGGTCACCAGTTCCCAGCGATAATAGTAGGTGGTGTTGATGTCCGCATCCGGGCATTCGAAGAACGGGATGTTCGCCTTATACCAGTCCCAATCCCGGTTGTCCCAGAAGGTTTGGGCTTCGAGTTGGGCCTGCTTGTCCAGAACGGCTGCGGGAGCCGTTAAGACTCCGGCGGCAGCCAGCAACATGCCTGACGACCGGCGAACAAAAGGGGCCAAACGTATTTTCATGAACGGATGCTTCAACGACTTCATTACGTCACCTTTTTGCATCCCAATGTTGGGACGCGATGATTTGGTCAATCTCCTTCTTCGGCGCAAACGACTCGGAGAGGGCATGGAAGCGAACAAGGAAGTTGAAGACGTCCCGCAAGCGCCGCACTTCGTCCTTTTTGGCGCCCAGTTTCTCCGGTGACAGCGCCTTCAGGCCCGCAATGTATTGCTGCGCCCCCTGCTCCGCCTGCTGCAACGCCGCGGGGTTCTGCTCGTATTCGAGCGATTCCAACCAGAGATAGAGTGCCGGCAAGGGATCCGTTGTCGTGGAGAGTTGAGCGGCATGTTGCCGGATTGACGCGGCAATTTCCTGGCGCTTCGCCATCGTGGCGACCGTGGTCAGGTAGCCGTCGGTTCCACCTTCGACGGCGCGCGGCGGGAGCGGACGACACCAGATGTTGCGATAGCGAACCGGGTTGCCGTGATCCTGGAGCTTGAGCGGGGCCGCGTCAGGAAAAGGGCCCGGCCGGCTGCGCACCATGTGACTGGTGGGCCCTTCGATCTGGGTGTGGTCCTGCACCAGCACGCCGTTTTCAAACACCGTGACGTAGCCGGGATCAACGACCTTGCCGTCCTTGTAGATGGGGCGCCGGAACACGATGTCATAAGCCTGAAACTGCCCCGGCGGACGGAGCGCATTGGCCATGGGCGGCATCACATCATACACGGCTCCGGCTGTGCCGTCGGCGTAAGTCGGATTGTCATAGTTGTCCAGCACCTGGATTTCCATGATGCCCATGAGAAACACGCCGCTGTTGCCGCGGCCCTGATCGTTTCCCACCACCTTCGTCGGAGCGGCCCATTCAATGTGCAGTTGCATGTCGCCAAATGTGCGTTTGGTGCGGATGTAGCCGGAACCGGGAACACATTCCATGGCGCCGTCCTGAATCACCCACTTGGTCGGCTCTGGATTGGGCGTGTCGGCTTCCCATTGGGAGAGGTCGGTTCCATCAAAGAGCACGATGGCATCCGACGGCGGTTTGCCCGGCTGCTCCTGCGTGCTGCACGTGCCGGGCGTGACCACCGGCGGCTGCGGACGGTTCCGGTCGTGAACGGCCCAAGGATGATGGTCGTCCGGCGCATCGCCATAAAAGACCGGTCCCACGGCCGCTGCTGTAAAGGCCAGGCCAACCACCGAAGTGAACACAAACGTGTGAAGTCTCATGAGTCAGAATGCGGGTTTTAATGAAGCCCCCCGTTTAAGCCAGCTTCCATGGATGCCGATACGGGCGCGACAGCAGCTTGCTGGCTTCGGCATCGCCGATGATTTTTTCGCGGTCGGGGTTCCATTTGATTTTCCGTCCCACCAGCATCGAAATGAGCCCCAGGTGGCCCGGAATGGCCGAGTGATGCGCCACGTCCGCAGGCGTGATGGTCGGCTGACGCGATTTGACCGAGTCAATGAAGTTGCGCTGGTGATTGGAGGACTTGATGAGTTTCACCTTGCGCAGCTCATCGGGGACGTTTTTCCAGTCCTTCCACTCGGCGTTTGATGCATCAAAGCCGCCGCGGTCAACCCAAACCCAGCCGTCGGTGCCAATCCACTTGGTGCCGCCCCGAATGTCATCATAACCGCCGGCAATCGTCATGGTGACGTCCGCGGGATACTGCAACTCGATGCGGTAGCGGGTGCAGGTGTTCCACACGGCGTCCGGCGGCGGAAACTCCCCGTGTCCCTCGATTTCCAACGGCCCGGTGTGATCGAATCCGAGGCCCCAGTGTGCGATGTCGCAATGATGCCCGATCCAGTCCAGCAACTGGCCGCCGCCGATGTTGTAATTCCAACGCCAGTTCATGTGAACGCGCCCCTTGATGTAGGGCTCCATCCGGGCGGGACCGATCCACCGGTCATAATCCAGTTCCGGTGGCGGATCAGAAGGCGTCATGAACTGGCCGGTGCCGGCAAAATCGGTGTGACCCGACGGCAATCCCACTTCGACGTGGCGGACGCGGCCGATCATGCCGTTGCGAACAATCTCGGCAGCCTTGTGAAAGTTGCTCACCGACCGCTGCCAGGAGCCTGTCTGCCAGATGATCCTGTGCTGGCGGACCGCACGGACGATGGCCTGCTGTTCGGCAATGGTCCGCGCCAAGGGCTTCTCACCATAAACATCCTTGCCCCGCCGCGCGGCCTCCGTCGCAACCAGCGCGTGCCAGTTGTCGGGCACGGCCAGCATCACGGCGTCGATGTCCTCGCGGGCCATGAGTTCACGATAATCGTGATACGCCGCACAATCCTTGTTTTGATAGTGGCCGTTGATGGTGTTCACCGCGGCGGCAAGATGATCACGATCGACATCGCAGGCGGCCACAACCTGGCAATCCGGCAGATTCAGAAACGCCCCGGTGTTCCACGGCCCCTGCATGCCCCAGCCCACCACGCCAATGGTGATCCGCTCGGACGCCGATTTGCGTGGCTTGCCGCCCGTGGCGCAACTGGTCAGGATTGTGGGGGCCGCCAGCGCCAGCGCCGTGGTGGCGAGGAAATGGCGGCGGGAGAAGGAACGCGGCGCCGCGGCCGCGTTGTCCGCCGGGCGGCCGCCCGATAGTTTACGAGTGGAGTTGGTTTCGTGCTTGTTCATGGTTGTGTTTCAATTCCTGGCTTTTTGTCCGGGCAAGGCGCCCCGATCGCAAAAGTGGGCCGGCGGGTTCATGGTTCGGTGGGCGCCGCCGCGCTTTTCGGGTGCGTGAATGCCTCGGGCGGCACCTCGGTAAATCGGCTGCCCGGCAGCGCCCATTCCAAACGCAACCCCGAACCGCCGGTGCCTTGGAAATAGCGGACTGAGAGGGCGTGCGCGCCGGCGGCAAGCGCCACCGTGCCCACGGACTCTTCCATGCCGTGAATGCCGTGCTTGCCGCACACTTCCCGGCCATCTATCCACACCGCCGCCCCGTCGTCGGAGGCCACCCGGAGCAAATAAACACCCGTGGTCGGGGCGTTGAGGAACCCCTCAAACACCAGGGCGAAGTCCTCTTCGCGCGGCTTGGGGGCCAGGCTCACCTGTTCGACCACCACGCGCTTCAGCCGCTTCAACGAGTCAAACGCAGGCATGTCCTCCGGCCGCTGCCCCAGTTCATACACGGCAACGTCCAGTCCCGGCCCGGCTCCGCCCGCCTCAACCGCCGGCAGCGGCGTCGTGTGCTGCATCGGAAACGCCACCACGCGGCTCAACCGGCCGTCCGGCCACCGGGTGCGGGCTTTGATGACCGTGTCACCGGTGATTTTGATCGGCTCCCGGTAAACTGGCGAACCGGCATCCGGCTCCCGTCCGTCGAGCGTGTAAATGATCTCCCCCCGATCACTGGCGCCTTCAAGTTCGACGGTTGTGGAGCCAATGAACTGATCTGCCAAAGTGGTCTTGCGGGGCGGCAACAGGCCCGCCAGTGCGCGCGCGGAAATTTCCGGGCGGATCTTGCAGACGTCGCGGTCGTAGGTCATCAGCCCGTTGTTCTCGACCTCGATGTCGGTGAGCTGCGTGTAAACACTCGCGCTGATTCCGGGTTCCTTCACGCGCCGCAGGAGGACGCCGGTGATCTCCTCGTAACGGGCATTGAGCGATTCCTCGTCATTGAAGGTCTGATAGCCCCAGCCCGAGTCAACCCACATGTGCCCCGGGAGGTTGCGGCCCAGGCCGCCGTATTCACCAATGACGGCCGCCCGCTTTTCCGTGGGTTTTGGTGCGCCCGGCACGGGATAAGTGTGATGGTCCAGCACGTCGCCAACGTTCTTGTCCACCCAGCCACTGGCGTTGTCGATGAGCCGGCTGGGATCCCACTGGCGCACCAGATCCACCACTCTTTCAGTGTCGTATTGCCCCCACCCTTCGTTGAATACGACCCACATGATGATGCAGGGATGGTTGCAATGCGTCGTCACCATCCGTTGCAGTTCGAGTTCAAACTGCTGCTGCTGTGCGGCAGTGTGATTGCCGGAGCCCGGCATGTCCTGCCAGACCAGCAGGCCAAGCTTGTCGCACCAATAATACCAGCGGTCCGGCTCCACTTTCACGTGCTTGCGCGACAGGTTGAAGCCGTATGCCTTGGTCATCTCGATGTCGTGCTTCAACGCCTCGTCCGTCGGAGCCGTGTAAAGGCCGTCCGGCCAGAAGCCCTGATCCAGCGGACCGGCTTCAAAAAGGAACTTGTTGTTGAGCAGCATGCGCGTGACGCCGCTCTCATCCGGTCCAATTGAAATTTTCCGCATTCCGAAATAGCTGTGCACCTCATCCCGGTTCGAATCGTCCGTCAGTTCGATGTCGAGGTCATAGAGGAACGGCGAGTCGGGCGTCCACAGCCGCGCGTGCGGGACAGGAATGGTGATTTCCCCGCCGGCCGGCCCCGTGCCGGTGCCGACCCGGGTCTGACCGTCCCGGGCGACGGCGCGCACGGTGCCGCCTTCCGCCTCCACGGTCAGCCGCAACACGCCCGCGTCGATGTCCGGCACCATTTTAAGGGCCTTCACGTAGGTCCGGGGCACGGACTCCACCCAGACGGTGCCCCAGATGCCGCTGGTGGCCGTGTAAAAAATGCCGCCCGGGTTGAGGGTTTGCTTGCCGACGGGCTGGCCGCCTTCGTTGGTCGGATCCCAGACGGCAACCACCAGCGTCTGCTCGGCGCCGGGTTGCAGCGCCGCGGTGACGTCAAAGACAAACGGATCATAGCCGCCTTGATGCCGCCCGATCGCGTGGCCGTTGACCCACAGTTCGGTTTCCCAGTCGGCCGCGGCGAAATGCAGCAGCACGCGCCCGCGGCGCCACGCTTCCGGCACGGAAAAGGTTCGCCGATACCAGAGGCGGTCCTTCGGCTCGACCCGCTTCTTGATGCCGGACAACGCTGACTCCACCGGGAAGGGAACCAGAATTTGCTGCGTGAACTGTGACGGCGGCGGCGCATCCTTGGCCGTGATTTCGAACTGCCACAAGCCATTCAGATTCTGCCAGGCCGTTCGCACCAGTTGCGGACGGGGATACTCGGGAAGCGGCCGGGCGGGATCCACATCCTTCGCCCAGCGCGTCATCATGTTGCCGGGCACGGGCTGCCACGGCGCCGCGCCAGCGGCCAGTCCGGCCAGCAGGATCAGCGCGCCCGCAAGGCGATTTCTCAAGGACGAGGAGGATGTGGTTGCACTCATTCAGATTTTGCGATGACCGGTCATTCTGCTTGCACCCGGTAAAGCCCCGCGCCGTGCCGGGGCAGGGTCTGTTCAAACGTTTCTTTGACCGGGCCCAAATCCCTGCCCTGCCAGAGATCCCGCACCGCCACCGCGCCCGTGAACCCCAGATCTCGCAGCGAAACCCGCACCGGCTTGCTGGCCAGCGCAGGCGGACGCTGGGTGAAAACCATGAAGTTGACCGTCGCTCCGCCGATGGTTTGCCCGGTCCCGCTGTCATCCAGTCCAGCCCGCGCCTGGAAACGCGTGTAGCCCGGCGGCAAATCATAGACAATCAGCGAGGCGGCGTGCGTGCCGATCCCGTCCGCAACGGGCTGGCCGTCGATCGTCAACGGCGAACCGGCCGCCGAGCGGCCAAGCAGCACGCTTCCCCAACCGCACGTGGCGGAGCGCCATTTGAGCTGGGTGAGCTTAAGCACGCCCCGCGGTCCGATCAGCCGCGGCTCCGCCCAATCCGCGTGGTCACACACAAACCCATCGCCCCCCGTGCTCACGGCCAGATACAGTTGACGGGCTCCAGTGATGTCCACATCCACCGGCACCGCGTGGCCGGGCGTTGCTCGCGTCACCAGCGGACTGCTCCAGGCCGCACCTTCCGGCGTCAACTCTTCGGCGCCCACCGAGAACAGGGCCAGATATTTGGCGGTGGAACCGGGCACATCGGCAACCCACGCCGCCTGGTCGTCATTTAGGAAAATTTGCCGGTTGTTGGCGCTGCGTTGGTTGACCGACAACACTTCACGATTGGTGATCAATCCGAGCGTGAAGGCATCCGTATCCGGCAAATTCCCGCCCAGCATCAGGGGACAGCGACCGATCGCCCACAAGGTGACCAGGGTCCGTTGTTCATCGTGCGTCAGCAGATTGGTTCGCGCCGGTCCGGTGGGCGGACCCGTGAGACGCAATTGCCCCAGCGGCAGCATGTCCGGATCCGGCCAGTGCCCGTGGCCGATTTGCGGCTCCCACTCGTGCAGAATGCCGAAGGCGCTGCGCACCTGCGGCCATTGGTCCCACAAATCACCCAACAAGCGCCACATGTTGGCATGACTCGCGACGTGCCCGGCCACGCTCACCGGCGTGGGTCCCGGCGAAAGGCTCAACACAACAGGCCGGCCGCACTGATCGATCGCCCGGCGATACCCTTCCACCTCGGCCTGATCGTAGGGCGTGCTCAGGTCATCAACCTTGATGAAGTCCACCCCCCACGAGGCATAAAGGTCCAGCAGCGAGTTGAGGTAGGCCTGGGCGCCAGGCAGGTCCATTTTCAACCCGACCATGTGGTTCAACCACGGACAGGGATTGTTCATGTCGGCGACCTGATCAGCGGTGGCGTCGGACTTGGCAACGGGGCACTTCGCCGCCACCGCCTGTTTGGGAATGCCGCGCATCACATGAATACCGAACTTCAGCCCGAGCGAGTGGACGTAGTCAGCCAAAGGCTTGAATCCT
The DNA here is from genome assembly GCA_035765895.1 of Verrucomicrobiia bacterium. Lineage (NCBI taxonomy): Bacteria > Pseudomonadati > Verrucomicrobiota > Verrucomicrobiia > Verrucomicrobiia bacterium. Next base: position 17,502 of record DASTWL010000010.1, read on the forward strand.
GCGCCCTGCGCCGCCGAGGGAAAACGGGCTTCATCGGGCAGCAGGCGCCCGTGGGCATCCATGTTCAGGCGGGGATGAAAATCCGGCGACTGCTCGGGCGCAAAGCCGGCGCCGGGCAGGTCCGGCGCCGACCAGACGTAATCCACCACCACATATTGCCAGCCGGATTCCTTGAGATGCGCCGCCATGTAATCCGCATTCTCACGCACCTGCGCTTCGTTCACCTTGTAGCCGTAGCAGTCGTAACTGTTCCAGCCCATCGGCGGCGTTGGCGCCCAGGTCAGAAACGCGGCCTCGTCGGCGGCCTGCGCCCCCGCGGCCAGCAGGAGACTCACCGCCAGTGGAACGTGCGCCAGGAGGTTGAATTTTTTTGTCATAATGTGTGACTTCACGTGCCGCCCGGAAAAATCCGTCACCAGTCGTCCGTGCGAAAGGGCGAAGCCGGCAGGCCCTCGCGGTTGTAAAGATTGCAGCCGGCCGGATTCATCGAGTAGGCGTAGCGGACGGCGACGGGAGCGGGCACGTTGGGCGAGGAAACAACGACGGTGGCGCCGTCAATGACCGCATCCGCCCAGAACCACTTCCGATCCTGCCCCGCAATCGCAAAGCGCTTGAGTTTGGCCGTCTTGTCTTCGATGGTGGGCTGGCGGCCCTCCTTCTTACCCACCATCAATCCGCTGCCGACGCTCGTGAAGAAAATGCAGGCCTTGTTGCCTTCGACCTTCAGGGACTGGTAAAGCGGACCGCTGTAAACCAGCCCGGCCTTTCCGTAATCCTTCGCCAATGCCCAGAGGGCCAGCCGCTCACCCACGTCAAATTTGTTCTTCGGATGGATGTCATTGGGATTGTCCGCATCCGCGAGTTCAATGGTCACGGCCATGCCGGTCTTGGGAATCTCCAGACTTTTCAACTGCGCCATGCGGACGCGCGCCCAACCGTCGCCGCCGGCCGGGTCATTGTTCGGCTGCGTGAAGTTGGCCAGTTGCACAAAGTAAAAGGGAAAATCGCCCTGGGCCCAAAGCTCGCGCCACCCGCCAATCAACGCGCGCATCTTGGCGTAATACTCGTCGCCTTCGCCGCCGTTCGATTCGCCCTGATACCAGATCGCGCCTTTCAGCCCGAACGGAACAATCGGATGGATCATGGCATTGTAGATGGAGGACGGGAAACTGGCGTCGTTGTAGGGATTCCCGGGCACCGGCGGCTGGACAGGGATGTCGGCTCCGGGCGCGGTCAAAGCCTTCCGCACGTCGCCGATCCATTGCTCCAGTGGTCCGAGCGCCTTGCCGAGCTCAGCGCGATAGGACTGACAGCGATTCGTGACATCCACCAGAATGCCTGCGAGCGAATCCACCTGCTCAAAACCGCTGGGCGGAATCCACGGCTCGATGCGGGTGCCGCCCCAGTTGTCATCAATCAGCCCGATGGGCACGCCGGTTTCCTGCTGAATCCTGCGGGCGAAATAAAATCCGACCGCGGTCCAGCCCGGCGCGCTCTGCGGCGTGCAAACCTCCCACCGGCCCGGGATGTCATCCGCCGGTTTGCTGGCCGTGGTGTGATCGAACTTGATGCGGCGCAGCGTCGGAAACTGCGCCGCTTCGATGTCTTGCGGCGCATTGCATCCGCCCAGTCCGAATTCCATGTTCGACTGACCGCTGCAAAGCCACACGTCCCCGAGCAGCACGTCCTGCACGGTGACTGTGTTCCTGCCCGCGACGGTCAGTGTGAGCGGCGCGGCAGACATGGGTTGCGGCGCAAGCTTGACCATCCACCTGCCATCCTTGCCGGTGGTGGTTGTGGCTTTCGCCACCCCCATCTTCACCGTGATTTCTTCGCCGGGTTGAGCCCAGCCCCAAACCGGGACCGCCTGATCGCGCTGGAGAACCATGTGATCGCTGAAAATGCCGGGGAGCCGCACATCTGCCAGCGCCGTCACCGTCAGCCCGGCTGCCACCAGTCCCACGAAATAACCAACCATTTTGGTCAGCATTCTATTGTCGCTCGCCAGAGGTCGTCTTGAGTTTTGCATGGTTCGTTAATCGTCCGTGAAATTGCCATGGATCACTTCACCTGCCATTCCAAAATGCCGCCCGAAAAGTCTGGTCGAAGCTGAACTTCCAGGCGCAGGGCCGTGGTTTGCACCGTATCAAAGGTCGCGTGATTGAACTCATTGCTGGCAATGGGTGGCATTTTGGCGTTCGCAACTTCACGCCACTGGTCGCCATCGCGGTAGAGAATCTTCCATGATGCCGGCAGGCGGCATTGACCGTTTCCGGCATCATCGAACCAATACACCGAAGCACGGGAAATCTTCATGGGACTGGCAAAGTCGTATTGCACCCACTCGGCGGTCCCGAGATGTGGCCACCAAGTCATGCGCGGGATGTCATGGTCGTTGGAGTTGCGAGGCTCCAAGCCGTCACCCAGCGCCTCGACAGTGTCACCTCCAAAAACATGCGAGGCGCTTGCCTTGTAGCGGGATGGTCTGGACTGAACCGGCGCGATCCAATCGTGTGCGTTGGGGCCATTTCCGATGACGGGGAACATTGAAATGCGCAAACGGGCCGCACCCATGGGAATCAGGGTGACCTCTTCGATGGGCTCGCCGGACCGCACCGGACTCGGCTGAAGTTTGGCCACCATGTGATGTGAGTCGGCCTGCCAGTTCGGAATCTTGCGCGCCCTGGCCTTCAACGAAATCGGCGCGTTTTCGGGAGTCCACGGCTGCGCCATGATCGGGCCGGGTTTGCGAATGACGCTGAACGCTTTTTTGTCCAGCACAAGACCGTAGTTCCATGGCGTTTCGGCGAAAACTTCCCACTCCGGCCAGTCCCCGGTGTGGCCCCCATACTTCTCCCAGCGTTCCTCGATGGCCAGCGAGTAACTCAACGGGCCGCGGCTGACGGAGACGGCATTCTGATTCTTCACCCAGTCGTGAGTGCTAATCTTCATCGGAAGTTGGAGCGTGATCGTGTCGCCATCCCTCCATTCGCGCTCCAGCACCACGAACGCCAGCGGCCTGGGTTTCACTTGCACATTCCGGCCATTGATTTGCACCGAAGCTGTCTCGCACCAGCGTGGCACACGCAGATACAGCGGGAAGCTCACCGTTTTCGGAACGGCCACCTTGAAACGGATGACCTCGTCAAACGGGTAATCGGTCTGTTCCGAGATGGTGACAACCGTGCCGTCGCCCACGTGGGCCCGCACCTCGCTGGCCGCATAAAGGGAGGCGCACAGCCCGTTGTCGGGCGTCGCGAGCCAGAGATTCTCCGCGTAATAAGGCCAGCCGTGCGACACATTGTGCTGGCAGCAGCGATACACCGCGAACGGACTGTAGCTGAACATCGTCCCCCCGTTCTGAATGCCCGGCGATTTGTTTTCGCGGTCGAGCTGAATCTGATTGGCACAGGTGATGTAATGCAGGCCCTTCTGATCAGGCGTCATGGCTGCGGGAAAACTGTTAAACGCGATGTCCTCGCACCGATCAACCCAGACCGGGTCGCCGGTGATCTTCATCAGCATCTCGAAACTGTGCATGAATTCTACGATGCCGCAGGTCTCAATGCCGCCACGCGGATCCACAAAACCTTCGCGGCAATTTTCGTCACCGGCGAAACCACCGCCGGGAAACTGGCCATACAGGCTCATGAGCTTGGTGTAGTTCTGCTCTGCCGAGGCCAGATGAGCGGGATCCCTGGTCACCATCCAGGCCACGGTTCCGGCGCGAAAACCCTGGGCCAGATTTACGTTGTGCCAGTCGACAATGCCCTCGTCCCAGCGGGCCATGCCTTGGTGAATCCTTTTCGCCAGGTCGAGCAGCCAGGGCTCACCGGTGCGATTGTAAAGCCAGAGGGCGCTTTCAATGTTGTCGCCGGCACGAAGCTTCGGCCAGTAGCCTTCACCAAACGCGTTCGCCGGCAGCGTGCTTTCCCACTTCAGATAGCGCGTCATCACTTCAATCACGCGCGGGTCTCCGCTGAATTCATAATAACTTTGCAGGGCATTCAGCATGACCATGTGCGGCCAGAGATCGGGCTTGCCATTGAGCGAGGTGAGCAACGCGCGCGGACCGAACCAGCCGTCCTCGCGTTGCGACGCCATGGCGGCCTCAATCCATTTCTGCGCCTCTGCAATTATTTGCCGGTCGCCGAGCACGTAACCGAGATCCCCGTAACCTTTCAGCCAGTAAGGCATTTCTTCCCAGCCGGCCCCACCCTGACCATCCGTGCTTGTCCAGGCACTCTTGTCGAACTCCAGCCAGGGCGAAACTTCCTTGAGCCGTCCCGTCATTCCGTCCCGCTCCAACTCGAGTTGATGCCGCAGCCAGCCTCTGGGAGTGATGCTCCCGATGGGCAGCTTCACAAAGGGGCTGGGCGCGAGCGGGGCGCGGTTCGCGGTATAAAAGGCGTTGGTGCCCGCCGTCTCCGGAAGGTTCGCGACGGCAACAGATGCATGTCCGGCCTGCACGGCAAGGGTCAGTGCGATGACGATGGCGTGAAGAGCCGTTCGATTCATGAAGAATGCAAACATTGACGGCTGAGGATTGAATCCATTCATGACAATTTTCTGCTCGCCGCGCGAATTCCTCATGGTGCTTTGAAGACTTGGATTTCCGACAACCCAATGTTCGGGCTGCCGCTTTTCACACCGGTGACGACAAACATCAGCCAGTCCACCTTTCTGGTCGGGAAACTGACTTCGAGTCCTTGTTTGGCGTCGTCCGGCAACGCGCCGGTCTTGATGGTGGAACCATCGCTGAACACCAACATGCCGGACGTGATTTGATCGAGCTCATTGGGCCGGTCAAAAAGCGTCACCCGGTTGATGGTCTGAGGCCGGTTCCAGGACAGGCGCAACATGGCGGTGTCTTGTTCCCCGTTGCTGGCCCATTCATCGCGAATGTCACCGGGATATCCGCCCACCACGCCATCAATGGCACCAGCGGCCGAGTAGCCGGGAAACGTGGAACTGACGGTCACCCTCGCGTCCCGCGCCAGGTTGTGCGCGGGTCCGGCTGTGGGCGGCATATCGGTCGGCGTCAGCAATCGCACCTCCTGCCAGCACATGGCATAGCGGCTCCCGGGGGGGAGTGACTGGAAGGTGGTCCCGCCCCACCCGGAGCTGAAGTTGGCCGCGTAACACAGCCAAAGCGTGCGCCCATCTTCACTGATGAACTTGGAGGGGATGTTGACGAAATAGGCCTGTTCCCCGAAATCCTTCAAATAGGCGACCAGCTTCCACGGGCCGGCGGGATCACCCGCCTCAAGGATGTAGGTGCTGTAACGCGAGACCGTGTTGCCACCGTCCGTCACGCACATGAGGTATTTCCGCAGCGGTGCGTCGTAGGTCATGGTCACGCAGCCCATGTGATCACGCCACTCGGCAACCGGTTGGATCCGCTCGAAATCGCGGCTCCAAACGGCGGCCCCGGACTCGTTGCGCCCCGCAAAAAACTCATACTTTGAGGCATCGTTCATGTTCTCGATGCCGGGCGTCACGCGGGTCAAATAGGCCTGGTCGGCCGTGATCCAACTGTCGTAGGCGAAGCGGCGATCCTTCCCATCACTGGCGCCTTGAGCGACAAGGTAGGCCTTGCCGTCGGGCGAGTGCTCCAGGTTGCGACCGAAGTCCACGAAATGCGGAGCGCCGATCTTAACCGGCTCGCCGTTCAATGCCTGCTCGCCAAAAAGCGGTTTGGCCGGCGTGCAGGGTGTCTCCGTCCAGCTCCGGCCATAGTTGGTGGACCAGCGAAAGCCGACAAACGGCCCAAGCCATGGCCAGTTGTAAATAATGCCGTCACGCCGGATGCCGCCGCCGGGATGCAGACAATACGTTCCGTAATACCACACCCCATCGTAAACCAGCGAACCGCAGGGATAACGTCCTTCGTAGGGCCTGGGGCTGGAGGCAAAAACCCCCTGGTTGGTGACCACCAGGTGGAGCGGGTCATCACCCAGGAGGGTGGCATGTCCGGTGGTCGCATTTTCCCCGGCGGAACTTGAGCCAAGTCCGTTCACGTTCCCATCGGTCCATGGCGAGTAGAGATTTCCATCCGCCGCCCAGGAGGGATACCACGTGTCGGCACCGGTATATTCCGCGTGCCGGCCAGTGAAGCCGATCCCGACAAGTGTTTCAGATTTCGGAAACGGACAGTCTTCGGGCGGGCGCGAAGGCCAGACACGGATGCGCTGCGGCGGCGGTGCGGCCACAAGGCGCTGCGTGACACCTGCGCCAGCCTCCGTTGCCATCGGCAATTCGGCGGCGACGATTGACCACTGGCTGGCACAAGCGCATACCAAGGACGCAACCGCCAGATTTCGGAGGAAGGCTCCGTTCAAAGAATTTGATTTCATGGATGTCGCACCTCCAAGACGACCCCCCCGCAAAAGGTGATCCATTCGCCAGACGATTGGGTGAGACATGGCACTACCTCGTTGCACCTGTGATTTTGACTGAGGTTTTGGACTGGATCCAATCAATGTCCATGTTGCCCGGCGAAGGCCAGCCCCAATGCGTGGGTTGCGAGGTGCGCGCGTCCCTCCATTTGTGGATCTCCGAATGGCCGTCCGCAAAAGAGAAACTCCCCGCTAGATTGTGGTAGGTGGCAGGCACATCAATGAAGTTCTTTCCGGGCAGATAATTCGGATCGTAGTAGTTCATGTCCGTCAGGAAAAAGCCGTCGTTGATGGATTTCTCACTCTCATCAAGGATGACAAAGACATTGCTTGGGCCAGGACTGGCCAGATCATTCATTTTCCGGTAAACCACGTAGCCCGGAATCTGAAAGTCGAGCGGTTGATCTTTTGCGCGCCCTGCGATGTAACCGTTCATGGAGACGCTCCGACAAACCGGCGTGCCCTGGGAGCCCGGGCGGGTGCTTGTCCGCCGGTCGCCCGGACATTTGAAAACCTTGACGTTGCCCGCCAGAAACGGACTCAGCGGGCTGGTTTTGAGATAATTCGGAAGATCGATAAAATCTGCGCTGGCCGGATTATCGACCAAGCCGTTCAACCAAGTGCGGGATCCCAGCGCCACATCGTCGCCGTCCGAACCATACTGGATCCAAGCCAACGTGATCTGCCGGGTGTTGTTCATGCACATGATGGCTTGAGACTTTATTTTGGCCTTCGCCAAGGCAGGAAGCAGTAGCGCCGCCAAAATGGCAATGATCGCAATGACAACCAGAAGTTCAATGAGCGTAAAACCTGTGCTCGCTGCCGAACATTCAGGCAGGTGACCACAGCATGCCCCGCCCCGGCGTGTCTTGTCGGAGCCGGATGGTGCTAACACAACTTCGTCTCTTCCACACATAAAGGTTTGGCGGTAACGAACGACTTGCATCGCCGGTTTTCGCATGACTCAGGCGAAGCCAATTGGCCCCGCTGCGGGGGCACATTATCCCACACTGCCATTGCTGAACCAACCGAGGGTCGCATACCGCCCGGATGACGCACTACTGCACATTTTATGAAAACTTGTGGATTCCTTACACGCCATTCGAACACGAGCGCTTCAGTAGTCCCAATCCTGGTTGCAAACCGGGCCCAAAAGTTTCCGGACTTGCGCCACAAGGGCTGCGTCAAAAGGTTCTTCCGACCAAAGGACGTTCCGTTGGACTGCTTCAGAACTGGCGGAACTGAACAAGGTTGTCGGAATCTCCGGATGCTGGCTCGCAAACTGCAGGGCAAGTTTGCTGATACACGTTCCCCTGCTCCGGCAATATTCGGCGGCCCGCCTGAAGACGGCGCGATCCTCCGGCGTCGCCGGATGCCAGTCGGCCGGACCTCGATCAGTGAGCAGTGCACTGGCAAAAGGCGAGGCGTTAATCAGCCCAACCCCTCTCTCCTTGGCAAGCGGCAACAATTCCAACAGGCGCGTGTCGTTCAGGCAGTAGTGATTGTGGACGAGCGCCACATCAATGTCGCAGTCGCGGAAAATCCGGTGCCATAGATCCATCGGGTAAGTGCCAAAACTCACCGCGCCGATGCGCCCCTCGCTTTTCAGCGCGTGAAGTGTGGCGAGCCCCTCTTGCAATGCCCATTCGGTGTGTCGGCGGCCCTCATATTCAATGTCGTGGATGTGGATAATGTCGAAATAGTCCGTTCCCAGGCGCGTCGCGCTTTCTTCGAGGGATTGGCGGATGCGAACCGCGGAGTAATCGAAGGAATCTTTGCCATACTTCCCGGGACTGGTGTATTTGCCAATCTTGGTTGAAATGACGTATTGGCTCCGCGGAATGCCTTTGAGGGCCCGGCCCAACAGCGTCTCCGCGCGCGTGCCGCCGTAGGCCGGTGCGACGTCGAAGTAGTTGATGCCACAATCGAGCGCGGCATACACAGCGCGGATGGCATCCGCCTCTGGCACGACATGAAAGACGCCGCCCAGCGACGACGCACCAAAGCTCAGGCGCGACACCCTCAAACCGGTTTTACCCAGGAAATTGTGCTTCATCGTGGATGCTCACCCCGCTCTTCAGCGCAGAAAAACATACAACCCGCCCACCGTGAGCAGGAGTATCACGGTCACAATCCGCGGATCCCCCACTCCCGTCACCGGACCTTTGAGAAATGCGAGCGGATGATCCCAACACACCTTGGCAACAGCCGCCTGGTCCATCGCGGGCGTCAGCAAACTCGTGACGATGTAGATCACCACACATAGGACCGCGATGATCGGGCCGACGAGCATGAACGGAATGCCCAGGCCTTGAACCGGGTCGCTTACCAACCCGCCAAAGCCCGCGTGCGTTGCGTGGCCCAAAATCATCTTCCCCATGGCCGGCAGGTCCGCCAGAAAATAGATCACGCCAACCGCTGCCCCGGCATAGAGGGTGGTCATCGCAGCCTGCCAGTTGCCTCGCTTCCAGATGAGCCCCAACAACAACACCGTCGTGACCGCCGGCGCAAACGTCATGGGAATCTTGTTGATGGCCTCAAAAATCGTGCCGAACTGATCGCCCTGCGTGGACCACAGCATGGCCAGCAGCATGACTATGCCGGTGGTGATGCGGCCGATGGTCACCACGCGCGCATCCGGCATGTCCGGACGCGACCGCTTGATGATGTCCATCGAGATGAGGGTGGCACAACTGTTCAGACCCGCCGCGATCGTGCTCATCAGCGCCGCCGCCATCCCCGCCGCCAGCAATCCCTTCAATCCGGCCGGAACGAGATGATTGATGAGCATTGGAAGCATCGTGTTGTAATCCGGATTGTTTGTGCCGGGGACGGTCCCAAGCTGAAACGCTCCTCTTTGCCAGAGCACGCCCCCCACCACGCCGGGCAGCACCATCAGAAAGACCGGAGTGATCTTCAGAAAGCCGGCAAACAACGCGCCATTCTGACCTTCCTTGATCGTGCGGGCAGCCAGCACGCGCTGCACCAGGGTTTGATCGGCGCACCAATACCAGATGCCCAGGATCGGATAGCCCAAGACCACCGCCAGCCAGGAATACTCATTCAGATGACCTTCCGCGTTTACCACGGGCCGCAACATGCTCAGCTGTCCCGGGTTCACCGCTTCCTTGAAGGACGCCACATCGTTGACACCAACCGATGGCAGGGCGCGAATCGCCAGGATCGTCACCAGCGCTGCGCCGAATAGCAGCAACCCCGCTTGAATGTTCTCGGTCAGCACCACCGCCTTGAGTCCCCCCAGCGCCGTGTAAACCACCGTGAACAGCGACAAGACGACGATTGACGTGATCATCGGGACACCCAGAAAACTCTCGAATACTTTGGCCGCGGCAAAAAGGCTGATGCCAATGTGAATCAGCAAGGCCCCAAGAATCCCGATCACGGCGAGGAAGGTTCGCGCGGAGGGACAATAGCGGCGTTCCATGAACTCCGGCAGGGTGTGGGCGCTGGATCTGATGTAAAACGGAGCAAACACGAGCGCCAGCAGCATCAACGTGAAGCACGCCATCCATTCGAAGTTGCCAATCACCATCCCGCTGCTTGCGCCGCCCGCCGCAAGTCCCACCAAATGGATGGTCGAGATGTTTGACGTGAAAACCGCCGCGCCGACGGTGAACCAGCCGAGCGATTTGTTCGCCAGAAAATACTGGTCCGTCGACGCGTTGCGACGGAAACCGGTCCAGATGCCAAACGCCGTGATGCCAATCAGGTAGGCGGCGATTACGGCCACATCAATCATCGATACATTCATGCGTTCAGTTGATTTCCAGCTGCACCTTGAGCACGTCGCCTTTGTCCCCTGCCAGGCGCAAGGCCCTGGCCGTCTCGACCAGCGGCAACACGTGGCTGATCAAGGGATGCAGATCAATTCGCTTCGCCTCAATCAGACGAATCGCTTCGTCGAAGACGTTCCCATAGCGCATGGAACCGATGAAGTTGACTTCGCGATTCATGAGCAGGTTGGCCGGAAGCGGAATATCCTCAGTGCCGAGCGTGCCGATCTGCACAATCGTCCCGCCCGGCCGCACCAGTTCAAAGGCCTGCCGCAGCGCGGCCTTCGCGCCAGATGCTTCAAAAACCACATCAAACCCCTCACCAGACAGTTCCCGCACTTGCTCCGAAAGATCGCTGGCGGCAGGATCAAGCTCCGCGTCGGCACCCAGCCTGTGCGCCGTGCCGCGCCGTGATGCCAGGAGATCACTCAATGCCACAGGCACCGCACCAAAGACTTTGGCTGTCATCGCCACAAGCTGTCCAATCGGCCCGCCGCCCGTGACGAGCACACGTTTACCTGAAACAACACCCGCGCGTTTCACCGCGTGCAACGCCACCGCGAAAGGCTCAAGCATCGCCCCCGTGGCATCATCCATGTCCGGGGGCAGCGCGTGGCACTGGTCTGCGCGAACGGTGACATATTCGGCGAACGCACCGTCCGTCGGCGGCTGGGTGCTCGCACTGCCCAACATGATGATCTGACGGCAAAGATTCGGCCGGCCGCCTTTGCAATACTCGCAAAAGCCGCAGGAACGCGCAGGATTCACGGTGACACGAGCCCCCAATTGAACCGTGGTCACGCCTTCGCCCACCGCCGCAACTTCAGCCGTAAACTCGTGACCAGGAATGAACGGACGCGTCGGCACAAACGCCGCGCAGTAGCCGTGCTCGAAGTAGTGGAGATCCGAACCACAGATGCCGGCCCGGCGGACGCGCAGCTTCACCATCCCGGCATTGGCTTCAGGTTGGGGCCGGGCTTCGACTTTGATTGACTTTGCGCCGTGCAAAACCGCGGCGCGCATGGTGGTGGTCATTTGGGCGTTTACTTGAGGCGGTAAAATTGAGTGCAGTTGCCCCCCAGAACCCGGCTTTGATCGGCCGGTGGATATTGACGAAGATAATCAATCACGATGCGCATGGTGTTTGCGTAATCGCCTGAGAGCCCGCACACGGGCCAGTCCGAACCAATCATCAACCGCTCCAGTCCGAACGCATAAAACACGGTGTCAAGGTAACGACAAAAATCATCCGGCTGCCATTGCTTCCATTTCGCCTCGGTCACCAGCCCGGAAAGTTTGCACCAGACGTTGGGACATTCGGCCAGGGCTGCCACACCCTCCTGCCACGGCAGGAACAACCTTTCTCCGATGCGCGGCTTGCCGATGTGATCCAGCACGAACCGTTGTGCTGGAAACTCCTGAACGAGTTGGAGCGCGGCGGGCAGATGCCTCGGGAACAACAGCAAATCGTAGGTCAAACCTTGCGCGTCGAGTTGCGCGATGCCCCGGCGAAATTCGGGCCGCAGCATGAACTCGTCATCCGGTTCATCATGCACCACGTGACGCACCCCAACGAGTTTCGGATTCTGGGCAAAGCTCTCAAGCTGGGTGTCGAGTTCCGCCGAACACAAATCCACCCAGCCCACGACACCCCTGATGAAATCATGCTGTCCGGCAAGTTCGAGCAACCAGCGAGTCTCCTCCACGTTCTGCCTCGCCTGCACCGTGACCGTGCCATCGAATTTCGCCACCTGAAGCAAAGGCTTCAGATCCTCGGGCATATAATCACGCTTCAACACTGCCATGCGCTCATCGATCCAGCGATACTCCTCCGGGTGGTAGCGCCAGAAATGCTGGTGGGAATCAATTCGCATTACCGGGTTGTTCATGGTCGGCGGCATCGCTTCCGTCCTGATTCCCGCGGGACGCTCCTGCTGAATCGGGGCGGCATCGGCGCGCGCCGGGCGGGTTTAAACATTCAAGGCAGGGAGGTGATCTCGTCGGTGTAGGCCGCCTCCACGGTATCAAGAAATAGTCCTTGAAACTGGCCGGGCGCGAGTTTCGGCAGTTCGACTTCAAACGTGTGATTTACGTCGGGTTGCAACGAGGTCACATCCGCATACCAGCCCGTAAAGGTGTTGCGCGGGTTGCTGCGGACGATGGAGGTGTAGGCCGGTTTGACGGGCACGGACTGACCATCAACCTTGAGCGTTACCCCCTTCATCGTTTCGTCATCCGGCTCCGCCACGTTGACAAAGAGCAGCAAACGATCGGAATTGAGCCACACCGCCTGACGCTCCTCCGCCGTGTAGTCCACCGGCCATGTCTGGCGGCGCGCCTGAAGTTGCGCAAAGACGCGGGCGGGAATGGTGCCTTCGGCCTTGTAGGAGCCGCCGGTAAACGCCGGATCATATTGACCGATTTGGGCGTGCGCCGGAAACGGGGTGCCCGCGAAATGGAGTTTCAAGGAAACCTGCGTGCCGTTCTGCACGAAACGGACGCTCTTGCCGTTCACCGTCAGCCCGGAAATCCGCCGGTCATCCGGCAACACGACCGCCATCGGCTTGACGGTCCCGGGCTCTCCCAGCAATCCCGTCAACGCCAGCTTGTTTCCGTTCAACTGCGCCTTGCCAATGGCACCGGTCAGCAACGGCTCCTCCACCTGCGTGGGCGCCGGGCTTACTTCCAGCACCAACGCGCTGGCGCCCGCCAGCGGCAAGCTCACCGGATCGCCGTAATTCCAAAACGCCCCGCTTGGGGGGGCCAGCAGCCGGCCCTTTTCGGCGTCCGGATAAAGCTGGCGCAAGGTGAAGCGCGTGCCGTTCGTGAGCCCGATGGATTGATCCAGACGGAACTCCGCCGGCAACGCGCGGTAGTTCGGATTGAATAGAAAAATGAAACCGTGCCCGTTCTGGAACGCCGCCGTGCCGTCCACGCGCCCCAGTTGCGGCGCGGCCAGGATGGGCTGCACATGGCGCAAAACCTCCAGGTTCGCATCGGTCCAGTCAAACCAGTCGCGCAACCACTTCTGGTCCGCCGCCGAGAAGGCCTTGTCCTCCCGCTCGTCGCGGGCCGGAATGTAATTGACCACCAAATTGAATGGCGCGGTCGCGACGGACGAAATGACCGAGTATTTCCAGCCCAGCAGATCCCAGTCGGCCGGACGGAACCGGCCGCGCGGACACTCCCCACTTTCGGTGAGGCGCGGCGTCTGGTGCGTCATGTAGCCCGGCATGATTTCCGGCGGCACAAAGCATTCCGTCCGATACCAGAACGCCGTGTGCCGCTGGCGGTCGGCCGAGACCCGATCCCAGTGCAGGTCGGGGAAGGCGCGGAAACTCTGCGGTTGCTCATCCGAGTTCAACGGGTGCGGGTAAGTTCCGGCCAGCCAGGTCCACACGCCAAAGTAATGGTATTGCTGGCGCCCATCGATGATCACCTCCGGAATCCGGCGACGCAGCTCCTCCAAAATGCGCCGGCAGCCGGCCCACTGCGCGTAGTGGCTGCTCGGCGTGTCGTCATAGGCAATCCACCAGTGGTCAAACGAATAGCCGCTCGCCCCGGTCTGGTCATGAAAGGCGACCAGCTTGTCGAGCAGCCAGTCCTGAAAACTGGTCTGGCCGGTGTCGGCGCCCAGGTAACCGCCCGGATGCCCGTTGGGCACCCAGCTTGTCCAGGCCGGCTCCTGCATGAACGGCAGCGAGGGATAAACGTAAGCCAAAAACCCGACGTTCCTCGCCTTCGCATAGTCCACGAGTTCCTGCACCGAGTCCGGCAACTTGTCGTGGGCAGGATCCCATTCGCCCTTGCGCAACTTCTGGCCCAGTGAAAACCACAGCAAGTTCTCCCACCCCCACGCGTCGCGGTTTTCCGCCAACGACGACTCCGCGCTGTTGGCGGGCGCAAAAAGTATGTCACGACATCCGATGGCCGCCGCCTGATCAATGATTCGTTTGTATTCCGCGCGGCCCTCAGGCGTGCCGATGTCAATCTGGTAATCATTCTCGCACCAACCGACATTGACGCGCGTGGTGCGGGTCGGATGCCAGAGCAAAAAGGCGCGCACGCAATCCACCAGCGCCTCCACCTCCGCCCGATCCAGCCATCCTGTGTCCGCCGGTCCGCCGCCAGCCACAAACTTCCATTCAGGAACCAGCCGCGCCGGAAGATGGACACCGCTGAGGACATAAGGGCCGAGGAGCAGCCGGTCCGAGGCAAACACACCATTCGTCGGAGTCCAGGTCATTTCAGGCGCATACCCCAGCGAGAAGCGTTCCGCCTGTCGTTTGAGCTGGAGAAATGGATTTTGCAGGGAAAGAAACAGGCCGTGCGTTGGCGCGGCTCCGTCCGCATCGGCAAACCGGAGCAGTGTGCCGTCGCGAATGCGCTGCTCCGAGGCAATGGGCGTGGCCACCTGTCCGCGCCACATTTCGATGCGATGAACCCGCACCTCCCGCTTGCCCGCGCCGGCCAGCAACACCTGTTTGCTCAAAAAATGCCAGCCCGGCTGAAGTTCATAGACCACCCGCGCCGTCCAGGGCCCTGATTCAAAACGATAAATCCGGTTCGTCGGCGACTCCTGTTCCAGCACGGGGCTGGCAAAATCGCTCTCCAGCGAATCGCCGTCCACGACCACCGTCAGGTCATCACCGGCCAGCCGCACCGTGTTGAGCGCCCGCTTGTCCGTGATGCCGGCCAGTCCGCGCGCATCAAATTCGGCGCGCACGAATTCATTCTCCAACGCCTGGCCAGCCAGCGCCGGCAGGGCCAGCAGCAGCAGAGTGGCGCCCGCAATGCATGCTTTCGGAATGCTCATGGTTCCAGGCCGTTTCAGTTTCATTGTGGGGATCATGATGGATCAGATTATTGGCCGGTCTTGGCCGGCTCCAACACGGTCGGGCGGCGCCGGATTGTCAGCGTCACCTCCTGGCGCGCAGGCAGTGTGACTTTGCAGGGCGCACCTGGCGAACGGTGTTCCACGAGGCCGGAGCCGCCGGGCGCAATCTTCACGGAGGCCATGCCACCGGGCAGGTTCAACGCCACCGTCTGCCGCACCGCCGAGGTGAGCGTCACCGAAACATCGGGCCCGGCCCAGGCGAGGCTTTTGATGGTCACCTGACCACGACACGCAACGCCCTCGATCCGTCCCTTGCCCCAGGCCGCCGGCAGTGCCGGCAACAAATCGAGCCGCCCGGGCTCGGAAGCCACCAGCATCTTGATGACGACTGCGGGCAGTCCGCCGCAGATATCCGTGTTGAAAATGCTGTGCGCGTTGTGCGTGCTGGTCAGCGCCGGAGTCCAGTAAAGATTCGCCAGCCAATCCACCACCTCCCGGCAGGTCTCCGCCTCGCCCAGACTGGCCGCGGCCAGGCCCAGTTGAACGGCGCCAAAAGCCATTTCCCCGTTCGGTTCATGCCGGCGATAGTCCATGCGCTTTTCGATGGCAACTTGGAACGCGCGACGTAGGGGCGCATTGGTTGCTATCTCTTCAGGCAATCCGTCAAACAAGGCGTAAAGATGCGAGGCGTGGCGGTGCGCGTAATTATCCTCCAGCAGAGGCGTGGTCCACTCCTTCAATGCGCCATCCGAGTTGATCTGGTAATCGGGCAGACGGGCGAGCAGGGATCGCCATTGCCGGACCTTGTCCGCGTCCGTATGCAGGATTTCGCAGGCGGCGATGCAATTGCGCAGCAGTTCCTTCACCACCGAAATGTCCATGGTGGCGTTGATGCAGGCCTGCGAGGGGTTGTTCTCCGGATGATTTTCCGGGGAGTAACTTGGGCTGAAGAGGAGCTTCCCGTCCGGCCCCGGAATGAGAAAGTCCTCATAGAAAAGGGCCGCTTCCTTCATGAAGGGCAGTGCGTGTTCGCGCAAAAAGCGCCGGTCGCCGGTGTATTGATAGTAATCGAAATAGAAGTGCGCCGCCCAGCCGGCGCCCGCCGTCCAAAAGGTCATGGGCCAGACGGAATCGAAATGGTTGTTGAGCCCGTGCGTGCTGGTGCGCGATGGCACCAGGATGCCGCGACAACCATAAAGCCGCCGTGCGTTCTCACGATACTGCGGCAGCTGCGCCTCCAAATAGCGAAAATAGGGCTGCAGACATTCGGCCAGATTGCCCGAAAGATCAGCGGCCAGCGCGCTCTGAACATTGCCATTCTGGGTGAAGTCGGCCGACCACGGCGGGCCCCACGTGCCGTTCCAGATGCCCTGCAAATTCGGAAACAGCTCGCCGCTGCTCGAAATCACGGCGTAACGTGCCGCATCAAATTCATCCTCCAGGAGCGCGGGAGAAGTCGCCCCCGGATGCGATCTGGCCAGCAGTTCCTCCGTGGGCAGGTCATGGTCGACTGCTCCTCCCAGGTCGAGCCGAACCCGGTTGAAGAGCTCACCGTGCAGCTTCACATGGCGGGACAACAAGCCGTCAAAATCAGGGGTCAATTTGCCCAACGCCTCCTCCATCGCCGGAATTTTTGAAGTGGCAAAATCTTCCAGCACGGCCACGCGCAACAACACAACCACCGCATCGGCGTTCGTAACGTTGACGCCCATGGCATCCGTCGTCATCGTGCCCCCGCTCACCACCACCCGGGCCGCCCCTTCGTAGCCTTGCAGGCTGCCAGGCCAGTTCCGCCGGAACTGGCTGCGATAGGTCAACCAGCAACCATCAGCCGCCGCCACGGCGGACTGAATGCCATTGGTAAAGGCAACTTCGGACCACCAGCCGCCCTGACCGGACGATGGCCGCGGCGCCAGGTTCAAGCGGCAACTGATCTGGCCGGGCCGCGACCCCGCAAAAGACAGCGCCACCACATCATCCGCTCTTGAAACGAACAGCCGCCGCCGAAACGTCCCGCGGACATCCGTCCACTGCACCGCGGCCAGGCCCTTGGAAAAATCCACCGAACGCGTGTAATCAGACACCGCTCCGGCAGGCTCCATTTTTAACCGGAGATCAAAGGCGGGAATAAAAGGATCGGTCCAACGTTTGGGGCCGTAACCCTCCTGCTCCGCCTCCGCCACCACCAGGTCCGCAGCACGTTGATATTCTCCGCGCTGCATGAGCGAGCGGATTTCGCCAAGCTTGCCGGCCGTGTCCGGGGGCGGCAGCGGAGGATGCAGCGGCATGAAAAGGCGGGCGTGATTCAGGATGATCGTTTCATCAAACGGCTCTCCCAGCACCATGGCTCCCATCCGCCCATTGCCGCTCAACAATGCCTCCTCCCACTGCCGGGCCGGATGCCGTGTATAAAAACCGCGTTCGGGCGAGGTCGTTCCTTCCGCCAGAACAGGTGTGGCCAGCAGAAATGCCGCCAGACACCAACCCGAAAGACGGATTCGCGAGCCGTGGCCGCCGTGTTTGTTTAGTCCAAGTGCCATGTCAATCAGCGCTGCGAACCGGCCTCCGGCCGGCCCGACAGCGCAGGTGTCATTTTTCAATGCTGTCCGTTGATCCCCCGTCACTCCGCGCCACGGCGGCCGCTCGTCGTTCGCTCGACGAATGGCCCATGACGCACAACGCGGGCTTGGTTTCGAGATTAGTGCATCTTTCAGAATCAATGGCCGGGTCGCTACCGCTATTTTTAGGAATAGTGGTGGACTATTAAGCAATCGTCCGCAGGCGACCACGGACGCGGTCTGTGCATGACCTGCCGGTTCGCCACGGAATCCCCGCCGGCTTCTCAATGCTGCATCCACCACACCGCTGCCCGTGTTGCATCGCAGCGCACGGCTCCACCAGTTGGCTGCGCGATGCATGAATTTGAATTCGTGGGCAGGTCCGGCGCGAGCCGACTGGGGCGCCCCACTTCAAGGCAGCCAGTTCATTTTGCGGCAGCCCCGCGAGGAAAGCATTTACCGGCGTTCAGTTGGGGAAGTCACCGGGCCAACGTGCGAGCACTTTGGGATGCTCCGGCAAACCCGAGCGGTCCGCTCCGGGCGTAAGCAACAGTTCAACCGCCGTGACCGCCCCCTCATCCGCACGAACATTCACGGCGGCGGTGGTCAGACTGCGGAACTGTTGGGGATCGTTTTCCGCCCCCGCGCTCGCGGCGAGCAGGTAGAAGTGCTCCCGGCCGCCTTGGTTGATCTTCAGCGTGAAGTCGCAGCCGCGCTTTGGGGAAAAGGTTTGTCGTGCGGCCTCACGATCCGCCGCCTGCCGGGGATCAAAGGTGCGAATCAAATTGCCGCGATAGGGACCGATCGGCGGATAAACCAGGTTCACGTCGGGTTCCGCCAGCGTCATGGCGGCCATGATGCTGATCACCGGCACATCTTCGTCCACCGGGTAATGAACCCCGTCACTGCGCACCAATTTGGTGTAATCGCCGGTGACCTCCTCCCATTTGTAATATTGGCCGGCCCGGCGCACCGCAACCTTCCGTTCAAGCCAGGCCTGCATTCGGTGGACGTTGTAATCGGAAAAATGGCGCAGCAGGAACGGCGGATCCTGATCGCCTTCGCCGCCGCCCTGCATGGGGTCGGCCTTGTAACGACCCGCCGGCCAGCGCGCGCTGCCGTGCTGCACGGTGGGCGGAATGAACGTGCGCGACGGCAAGTCAAACGCCCACGTCGGGCCGACGTGGACCAGGTTGAATACCTGCGGTGGTTGGATGCCATACATCTCGCCGCGATATGGATAATCCTTTTGCTGGCCGATGTGGGGCAACCCCAGCGCGTGGCCCAGTTCATGATGAAGAATGCCGGGACGCACCGATCCAACGCCGGTGAAATTGCCCGCCTGACCGCCGGCAAAGGCGCCATAAATGTTGATGTAGCACAACGCCGTATCCTGGTTGCCGCCGGCGGCGGACAAGGCGTGAACCCACTGCAGGGCGGCGGCTTGTTCGCCATCGAATTTCTGGCCGGTCTTGACGCGGTATTCTTCCGGGGAGGAAATCCTCACGGCCGGCAAGCCCGCCCGCGCCGGAATGACCAGTTCCGGAAAGTTGATGCCGCGCACCCGCTCAACCTCCAGTCCAGCCACCGGCCATTTGGACTCGATTTCGGCAAAGAGGCCCTCACGGTAATCGCCCTCGCCCCGTCCAAAATAGTGCACGTCGAACATTTTCAAATGCACCACCGTTGGCGCCCCCACCTCGATTTCATGCCGGACCACACTGGAACCGGCGCGAACTTCGACAACCAGTCCGCGGCGGACCAACCGGCCCGGAATGATTCCCGTGAAGCTGTCCTCAAAACGATGCCGCACCACGCCCGGCTCGGAAGGCAGCGAAGTTGGGAGCACGGCCGGACCACGAAGGATCATGTGATTGGTTGCCCCGCCGCTGACAACCGTAGCAATCACCGGCGGGGCCGTTTGCCCCCCGGCAGCCACCACGTGCACCTTCAGCAGCGCATCGCGGTTGCCCGTCAGCCGGAAATAGGGCTGGCCAGGTTGCATGACATGTGTTTGAGCCAGAAAGACAGCCTCAATCCGGGCATCGGAAGATGCCGAACGGTTCGTCGGCGCCTGCGCTCTCAACGCACCGGGGGACAAGCCAATGGCGACGGCAGCAGCGAGAAAAAGGGAGTGCTTGAGATTCACAAATGGAGCGCGCGATGCAGGGGAATACTACGACGCCCTTCCGCATGTTGAATCACATTTTGATGTGATGCCCTGCCGTCCACGTGCAGCGCGTCCGCGCCGGGCGTAACGCGCTTTTAATCGGGGCGATGGGTCCGCTTTTGACCTCTGCCTCACGTTCCTCGGCACCGGCCTGTTCCGGTGTCATTTATTTGAGTCAACGCGGCGAAGCAAAGCGCTGGAAAATACAACTTGCCCGCGCAAACGGCGTTCTTTATAGTGCGCGCTCTTTTGAAGGGAAACGGAAAGATTTATGCGTCGTCCAAAAGGTATTAAGACCAAGAAGTCCGTCGCCAAGCGGTTCAAAATCACCGCCACGGGCAAGGTGTTGCGCTCCAAGGCGGGCAAACGGCATCTGCTCCAAACCAAAAGCGCCAAGCGTCGGCGCGCGCTGCGCGGGGGCGGGCATTTGGTTCACAAACGCGATGCCCACCGCATCAAGGACGCCATGCCCTTCAGCCACCGGGGCTAAATTCACTCAACCTGATTACCTACCATGCGAGTTACCAACGCCGTTGCCTCCCGCAGCCGCCGCAAGCGGATGCTTCGCGCCGCCAAAGGCTTTCGCCTCAAGCGCTCCAAGCTTTACCGTTACGCCTCCGATGCCATTGATCACGGCCAGCAATACGCCTACCGCGATCGCAAGACCAAGAAGCGCACGTTCCGCTATCTCTGGCAGGTCCGCATCAACGCCGCCGCCCGCAGCGCCGGCATCACCTACAGCCGCCTGATTGAAGGCCTGAAGGCCGCCAAGGTTGCCCTGGACCGCAAGGTCCTCGCCGACATTGCCGCGCAAGACGCAGCGGCCTTCGGTGAAATCGTCAAGGTCGCGCAGAACGCGCTCAAGACGAAGGCCGCGGCCAAGGCGTAATTGACGCAGTTTCTCACAACGGGCGATCTGGCAACAGGTCGCCCGTTTTGCTTTCCCCTTCTGCCCCCCTTCCACTATCCTCACGCCTCAATTTCTATGGGATTCCTCGACGACATTGAACCGCTCAAGCAGGCCGCGCTCGCAGAGTTGAACGCCGCCGCCGACCTGCCTGCCCTCGACGCCGCCAAAGGCGCTTGGGTCGGGCCAAACGGCAAGTTCACCGCGCTCATGAAACAGATGGGCACGCTCGCGAAAGAGGAAAAACCGCTCGCTGGCAAAGCCATAAATGCCGCCAAACAGGAACTTGAGACCGCCCTTAATGCACGCCGCGAAGCGCTCGAACTTCAAGCCGCGCTGCCGAAGGAACCGACTGACTGGACGCTCCCCGGCCGCCGCCGTGCCGTGGGGCGCCTGCACCCGCTCACTCAAGTCACCGACGACATCGTGCGCGCCTTCCGCAAACTCGGCTTCGTCGTCGCCGACGGTCCTGAAATCGAGGACGAGTATCATTGCTTCGACGCGTTGAACACGCCCGCCGACCATCCGGCCCGTGATTTGCAAGACACGTTCTACGTCGCCAACCCCTCACCCGCCCTGGCGGGCACCCTCTCCCCATCGGATGGGGAGAGGGACGGGGTGAGGGGCAACCCCAAGCTCCCCCTCCTCCGCACGCACACTTCCTCCGTCCAAATCCGCGTGATGCAATCCCAGCCGCCGCCCATTCGCATCATTGTGCCGGGTCGCGTTTATCGCCGCGACAACGCCGACGCCACGCACAACCCGACCTTCCACCAGATCGAGGGGCTCTACGTGGACAAGCACGTCACCGTCGGCGATCTCAAGGGCACCGTGGAGGCGGTGTTCAAGGACGTGCTCGGCAGCGACGTGAAGCTCCGCTTCCGCCCGCACTACTTCAGCTACACCGAGCCGAGCCTGGAGATTGATTTCACCAATGCGCTTGTGAAGAAACTCGGCAAGGACTGGCTGGAGATCGCCGGCTGCGGGATGGTCCATCCGCAAGTCTTCGAGAACGTCGGCTACGATCCCGAAGTCTGGACCGGTTGGGCTTTCGGCTTTGGCATCGAACGCATCGCCATGCTCCGCTACGGCATCACCGACATCCGCCTGTTCTACGAAAACGACACGCGGTTTTTGAGGCAATTCTGATCTGACTGCAATGAACGCGAATCAACATGGGGAAGGCGCTTCATTTCTTCATGTATTGATGAACGCGATTGAGGAAAATAAACGATTCGCCCCAAAGTATAGAGCGGCCCGCAATCGTGATGAGCTATTGCTGGAATTTGCGGAGGCGCTCGTCCTGGCGAGCAGATTTTTGGTGAGATCAGTCCAAGGCAAAGAAGATTTGAGGAGCCCGAATCTGCGGTTGTTTTGCGAGTGCCTTGAAATGAACCGCAAGGCACTTCTCGATGAATTAGGAGGCAAGTTATCATCTGACGAAGCGATACAAGTATATGACAATGCCGCAGCATTTGCTTGTGCCGTATTCGCCCAAATGTGCGGCTTATCAGATTCGCAGAAGAAATCACTGCTACAAAACCTCGGCGGGGCGTATCTCAACAACTTAGGTCGGGAGACGAATGAGGCGTGCAGCCAGTTGTTAGAAATCGCTGGGATACCTCCCTCCCCGCGAAGTGTCGCCGAAATCGTAGTGTGCTGGGCCAAGAAACCTTGGTTGATTACAGAGCCTGACGATTTTCTCAAATGCTGGAAGGTGCTGCCGGTGATTGAATGAAGCACTCAGCGGTAACTGGATGATAATCGTCGGAGTTTTTCCCCGAATATCCCTCATTGACGAACGTCCCAAACAAGATGCTCAACTCAAAACGAACCCTCGTTGCCGTGCTGATTGGATTTGTTCTCGCCTTTTTCACCATTACATCCGCCACCGCCGCGCCGCACGCCAAACACGTTTTCATCATCAGCTTTGACCAGGGCAATCCCGACCTGATTCAGCGCACCGACATGCCGGTGTTTCACAAGATGGCGGATGAAGGCGCGCGCACGTGGAGCGCCTACACCATTGTGCCCAGCCTCACGCTCCCCTCACACACTTCCATGTTGACGGGCGTGGGCGTTCAAAAACATCAGATCACGTGGAACAGTTATGAACCCCAGCGCGGGCTGGTCAAGGTGCCCACCATCTTCAGTCTCGCGCATCAAAAGGGCCTGGTGACGGCCATGTTCGTGGGCAAGGAAAAGTTTGAGCACCTCGTGCTGCCCGGCAGTTTGGACGCGTTCGTCTGGCCCAAGGACGGCGACGACGCCAAGTCCGTGGCCAGGGTCTTCGCCAATGACGTGGGGAGACTCAAACCCAATCTTTGCTTCATCCATTTCCGCGATCCCGACACGGAAGGCCATGCTCACGGCGCCGCCTCACCGGAAAAGATTCAGGCGCTCAAGAATTGCGACGAGGCCTTGAAGACCATCCGCGACGCCGTGGACGCCGCAGGTTTGACCAAAAGTAGCGTGTTCATCCTCACGGCCGACCACGGTTCCCACGACATCAAGGACAAGAACGGGAAAACCGTCGGCACGCATGGCTCACCGGACACTGCGGATGTCACCATTCCTTGGATCGCGTGGGGCAAGGGCGTGAAGCCGAATTTCACCATCACCGCGCCCGTGGTCCAATACGACACCGCCGCCACCGCACTCTGGCTGCTGAATGTGCCGTTGCCGGAAAGCTTCTGGGGCCGCCCGGTAAAGAGCGCGTTCAAGTGACGATGCTTCTGGAACGCCGGTCTTCGACCCGGCAGGCGCGAATTTTCGCTGGGTTGCCACGCGCCGCCCGATTACCCTCCCGGCCCGGTTAAAACCCGGTTTTGACGCGATGAAAATCACTCTCAACTGGCTCAAGCAATACGTGGATTTCAACTGGTCGTCCGAGGAACTCGCGGAGCGGCTCACGCTGCTCGGCCTTGAAGTCGAAGGCGTCCACAAGGTCGCCGGCGAGTTTGATGGCATCGTCGTGGCGCAGGTCATCACCCGCGACAAGCATCCCAACGCTGACAAGCTTTCCGTCTGCCGCGTCAACGACGGTCAGGGCGAACGCCAGATCGTCTGCGGCGCGCAGAATTTCAAGGCGGGCGACAAGGTGCCGCTCATCCTGCCCGGCGCGTCGCTGCCTTTGAAGGCGGGCGAGACGCAGCCGTTTACCATCAAGGTCGGCAAGATCCGCAACGTCGAGTCGCATGGCATGATGTGCTCGCACGAGGAACTCGGCCTCGACCCGGAGAAGATCGGTCACAAAAAGGAAGACGGTCTGCTCATTCTGCGTGAGGACGCGAAGGTCGGCCAGCCGTTTGCAGAGTATCTCGGCCGTTCCGGCGGCGATGTGGTTTACGATCTCGAAATCACGCCCAACCGCCCGGACTGGAACAGCGTCATCGGCATCGCGCGGGAAATCGCCGCGCTAACTGGGAACGCATTGAAGCTGCCAGCGCTTCCTGCCGTCAACGCTCAACCATCAACCCTCAACTCCTTGGTCGGCGTTCGTCTCGATGCGCCCGATCTTTGCCCGCGTTACACGGCCCGAGTCATTCGTGGCGTGAAAGTCGGCCCCAGCCCGGAGTGGCTCCGTTCAGCGCTGGAGAAGGTCGGCCTGCGCAGCATCAGCAACGTCGTGGACGTGACGAATTTCGTGATGCTCGAAACCGGTCAGCCACTGCATGCGTTTGATTATCATCTCATCACCAAAGGCACGGACGGGAAACCAACCATCGTGGTGCGCCGCGCGCAGCCAGGCGAGATGTTCATCACGCTGGATGGACAGAAACACACGCTGAACGCCGAGAACCTGCTCATCGCCGATGA
This sequence comes from Verrucomicrobiia bacterium, assembly GCA_035765895.1. NCBI lineage: Bacteria > Pseudomonadati > Verrucomicrobiota > Verrucomicrobiia > Verrucomicrobiia bacterium. Next base: position 41,985 of record DASTWL010000010.1, read on the forward strand.
AACCAAAGGCATCGCGCTGGCCGGCGTCATGGGCGGCCAGAACACGGAGATCAACGAGCAAACCGTGGACATGCTGCTCGAATCCGCCTACTTCGCGCCGTCGAATGTCCGCCGCACGAGTAAGACGCTCGGGTTGCGCACAGATTCCAGCTACCGCTTCGAGCGCGGCTGCGACCCGAATTGGGGTGTGGATTTCGCGAGCCGTCGCGCCGCACAGCTCATCCTCGAAACGGCCGGTGGCCAGTTGGCCGAGGGCTTGGTGGACGCGTATCCGCAAGCCCTCAAGCCAAAGGAGATTTCATTACGCTTCGCCAAAATCACAGAACTGCTTGGTATTACGATTGAGCCGGAACAACAGTCCAAGTTTCTCACCAGCCTCGGCTTGGCTGAAGCCGGAACGCGCACACCACAATCCGCGACCTTCTCCATCCCGACTCATCGCCCCGACCTCAAACGCGAGGTGGATCTCATTGAGGAAATCGCCCGGCTCTACGGCGTGGACAAAATTCCGGCCACGGCGCCGCGTGGTGCGCATGGTGAAAACGCTTTCGATGCGATCTACGATGAAATCGCCGCCGTTCGCCGGCTGCTCATCGGCCTCGGCTTGAATGAAGCCCAGGGGCAGACGCTGATTGGCAAATCCGAAGTCCGCAATGCTAAGGTCGAGGAGATTGTCGAACTGGCCAACCCGCTCAGCGCCGACATGGACGTGCTCCGGCCCAGCCTGTTGCCCGGCTTGATCCACTCAATGCGGCACAACGTCAGCCGGAAGAATTACGACGTGGCATTATTCGAGGTGGGACGCGTTTTCACCAGTGTGAATGGCCAGACAAAGGAGGAACGCCGTGTGGCCATTGCCATCACCGGCAATCGCGCGCTCAATTTCTGGAGCGGCGGTGAGCGCGATGCCAAGTTCGACGCAATGGATCTCAAGGGCCTCGTCGAGGATGCGCTCGAGCACTTCGGTCTGCGCGGCGTGCAATTCAGCAAGCGGGCCGAGAGCACCGCGTTGTTCCTCGAATCCGCCACTGTCGCACTCGGCGGCAAGCTGCCGCTCGGCGAGCTCGGCCAGTTGCTGCCGACGCTGGCGAAGAAGTATGACCTGCGCGACGCCGTCTTCCTCGCGGAACTGAGGCTCGACGAACTCATCGCGCGCGGCAGCCGCAGCAAGTCATTCAAGGCGCTGCCGCAATTCCCCGCCAGCCGCCGCGACATCGCGATGCTCGTGCCGGAAGCCACGACACACGACGCCGTGCTCGGCGCCGTCAAGCAGGCCAAACCCGTGAATCTGGAAAGCGTGGAGTTGTTCGACGTCTTCCGCGGCAAGAACGTGCCGGAGGGGCAGAAGAGCCTCGCCTACGCGTTCACGTATCGCGGCGCGGACAAGACGCTCACGGACGCCGAGGTCAACGCCGCGCATGCCAAAGTGGTGGAGGCCTTCAAGGCCAAATTGCAGGCGACGGTGCGGGAATAGCCGGTGCGGGGTGCCGGGCGGCGGCCAAATTTTGCGCAATTTTTGGCAGAAGCGGGTGAGCTTTTTGCTCCTGCTCCATCAACGCTGTGTCAAAACATAACTGCCGCATGAGTCAGCCCATACGTTTCGACCTCGGCCAGGCGGATCTCCCGACGCACTGGTATAACCTTAACGCCGACTTTCCGGAACCGCTGCCGCCGCCGCTGCATCCGGGCACGCGCGAACCGCTGCCACCCGAGGCGTGGCACGCCATTTTCCCGGAGAACCTCGTTGCCCAGGAAGTCAGCCGCGATCGCTGGATCGAAATCCCCGAGCCGGTGCGCGACATCTACGCGCGCTGGCGGCCTTCGCCGTTGCTGCGCGCCACGCGGCTGGAGCGGGCCCTCCAAACCCCCGCGCATATTTACTACAAGTATGAAGGCACCAGTCCGGCTGGCAGCCACAAGGTCAACACCTCGGTGGCGCAGGCGTATTTCAACAAGATGGCGGGCACCCGCCGGTTGGCGACGGAGACCGGCGCGGGCCAGTGGGGCGCTTCGCTTGCACTCGCCTGCAAATTGTTTGGTCTCGAGTGCAACGTTTACATGGTCAAGGTGAGTTATCAGCACAAGCCGTATCGCCGGATGTTGATGCACACGTGGGGCGCCAGCGTGCATCCCAGTCCCAGCGATCAGACCGACTACGGCCGCCGGTTGCTGCAGGAGGATCCGCATTGTCCCGGCACGCTGGGCATCGCCATCAGCGAGGCGTTGGAAGACACGGCAAAAAATCCGGGAACCAAATACGCCCTGGGCAGCGTGCTGAACCACGTGATGCTGCACCAAACCGTCATCGGCCTGGAAGCCATCAGGCAAATGGAACTGGCGGGCGAGGCGCCGGATGTGATTTACGGTTGTGCGGGGGGCGGCAGCAATTTCGCCGGGCTGGCTTTCCCGTTCATCCGACAAAAGCTCGCCGGCCAGTCCCGATGCCGCATTGTGGCCGTGGAACCTTCGGCCTGCCCTTCCCTGACGCAAGGCGAACTGCGTTACGACTTCGGGGACACCGCCGAGAGTTCACCGTTGCTGCTCATGCACACACTCGGACACAAGTTCATGCCGCCGGCCATCCACGCCGGCGGGCTGCGTTATCACGGCATGTCGCCGATGGTCAGTCATGCGCTGAAACTGGGCCTGATCGAAGCGGAGGCGCATCATCAAACCAAGGTGTTTGAAAGCGCAATGCTCTTCGCGCAGAACGAAGCGGTGGTGCCGGCCCCGGAATCCGCCCACGCCATTCACGGCGCGGTGCTGGAAGCGATTCGCGCGCGCGAAGCCGGTCAAAAGCGGGTAATCTTGTTCAACCTCTCGGGCCACGGACTGCTCGACCTGAGTTCCTACGAAAGCTACCTGACCGGAAAACTGCAAGACGTGTAACCGCACACGCCGCTCCTCAACCCGTTTTCTTTGTCCGGCTGGAGGGCCGGCGCGCCGCCGGCTTGCGCGGTTTCAGATCCAGCCCCGGCAGTTCGTTCGTTGCGCCCGCTGACGACGGCGGTGATTCCGGTGGGGCCGCCGACACGACGTCTGCCGCCGCATTCGGCGCCGTGGCGCGGGGCGGATTGATTTTCAACTGCCCCACGAGCACGGCCCCCGGCTCCACCATGAGCGAGGTTGCTTCCACATCGCCAAACAGGTGGCCCGTGGCTCGCAGCACGACCGGCCCCGGAATGCGGACATTCGCCACCAATTCGCCGGCAATCTCCACCGACTGCACGTCCAGCGGCTTGGGCCAGGCCATTTTGACGCCGGCGGGAATCAGCAAAAGCCCTGCTTTGAACGTGCCCTTGAAGTCCGCCGGGGCATGGATCGTCAGCGTCCGGTGCGCGTGCAGCTTGCCGAGGAATCGCCCCTTGATGATGGCGTCGCCCACTTCGGCTTCGGTGTTGAAAACGTAGCCCTTTTCGCCGATGACAAAGGTGCCGTGCGTGCGGAAATTTTTCGAGACCGCCTGATTGATGGTGTAGTTCCGCAGATCAATGTGCGCGCTGCACCGCTTGCACATGGTTGATTCCGCCTCTGCCGCCACGGCCAGCAACGTGCCGCATTGAAAGCAGGTGACCTGCCGCGTGTCGTGATGGCGAACCTCCCGATCCGTCCGGGGCCGCAGCACTTCCTCCAGCCGGAAATGCTGCCGGCACTTTTTGCAGACCGTGGAGTAACCGTCGCGGGGTTCAAGCTGCACGTGCCCGCAATGCGGGCACGCGACATTGATCTTGTCCGGCTTCATGCACCGAGGCAGTCAGCGGCCTGCGGGCGCAGTGGGAACAATTTAACGCACACCGGGCTTGCCGGGTTCGGGCGCTTTCGGCGCCTCGGACGGACGCGACCCGGCCGGCTGGGCGGAAGGCGCAATCTTGTTCGGATTCACTTCGGCGCGGCCCACAAACGTCACCCCTTCCTCGACACTCAACTTGCTGGCCTTGATGTCACCGAAGATTTCCGCCTTGGTCTTGATGTCAATTTTCTCCTTGGCCGTGATGTTGCCGGTCACCTTGCCGCGCACCACCACGTTGCTGACGTTGATGTTGCCGTTGACGGTGGCGGTATCGCCCAACGTCAGGGTGCCGTCCGAGCTGATTTCGCCCTCGATTTTCCCCTCGAACTGCAGTTCGCCGCCGAAGCGAAGGTTGCCTTTGATCTCAACGTCATTTGAAAGAACGTTTTTGCCGCCGGTAGTAGAACTCATGGTCAATTCCTTGGGTTAAATGATTCGGCCTGAGTATCGCCGCCGCCGCGCCTGTGTCAAAGCACCACACCAAAAACTTATTCACGAAACGAGCAGCGGGTGAGCGTTTTGCAAGAAGCGGTTGCAAAATGCAGGATGAACCGAGGCAACGGGATAAATCAGAAAAGCGCAGGGGTCTGCCTCGCCGCGGGCGCACCAGCGTCCTTGAACGCGACCAGCGCCGATTTGAGTTCCGCAGGGGAAAGTCTGCTGCGCAACTGCCGGATGGCGTCACGTGCCAGCACATCACAGCGCTCGTTGTCGGCGTGGCCGGCGTGACCTTTGAGCCAGCCCCACGTCACGTGGTGACGCGCACCCGCCGCGTCAAGTTCACGCCAGAGATCGGCATTCTTCACCGGCTGCTTGTCTTTCGTGATCCAGCCTCGCGCCTTCCAGCCCTTGATCCATGACGTGATGCCGTTGCGCAGATATTCGGAGTCCGTGAAGATTTTGACAGTGCAGGGCTGCTTGAGCGCCCGCAGCGCCTCGATGGCGGCGCGGAGTTCCATGCGATTGTTGGTGGTCGCCGGTTCCGCGCCCGCAATTTCGCGCACATGCTCCCCATGCCGCAATACGGCCGCCCAGCCGCCCGGGCCGGGATTCCCCTCGCAACCGCCGTCGGTGTGGATAATGACCTCTCTCACACCAGCCTTTTGAGTTTTGGATTCTCGGCGAGTCTTTTGACCAGCTCCTTGATCTTTTGGGCCTGTGACTTGTGGGCGAGCAAGACCGCATCGTCGGTCAAAACCAGAATGGAATCACGCAGCCCCGCGCAGGCAATTGGCGTGCGACGGCTTTGGCTGCGGCCGTCGTAGATGATGTTCCGCGCCCCGTCCACGTGAATGAATTCTCCCACGGCGCAGTTGCCTTCGGCATCGGGCTTGAGGTGCCGCGCCAACGCCGGCCAGGCGCCCAAGTCATCCCAGTCGAAGGCGCCGTCGGCCACAACCACATTTTGGGCGTGTTCCATCAGGGCGTAGTCCACGCTGATTTTTTTGACGTCGGGATATTCGCGGGCGAGCACCCGCTCCAGTTTCCCCTTCGTCGCCGCCTCAAACCAGCGCTGGCACGCCGTGCGCATTTCGGGCTGATGCTTCTCCAGCGCGTTGGTCACAGTGACGAAGGACCACACGAACATGCCGGCGTTCCAGCGATATTGGCCGCTGGTGAGATAGGTCAGCGCGATGTCGTAGTTCGGTTTCTCCACGAACTGCTCGGCCTTGAAGAACGTCGTCTTGTATCGCTTCACGCCGGCGGGCGGTGGCAGTTCGGCACCGGTGCGGATGTAGCCATAACCCGTGGCCGGTTCGGTCGGCTTGATGCCGATGGTCACTATCACCTGCCCGCGGCTGGCGAGATCAAAGGCATCGCCGAGCACTTGTTGAAACTTCTTCGCCTCGGGAATGACGTGGTCCGCGGGCAGCACGGCCATGACCGCATTCACGGAACGGGCGCCCACGATGGCGGCACCGAGCGTCACCGCCGCGCACGTGTCACGGCCGACCGGTTCCGCAATGACGTTGTTCTTGGGCAGCTTCGGCAATTGCTTGCGCACCTCGGCTGCCTGCGCCGCGTTGGTGATGACCAGAATGTTTTTGACGGGCACCAACGGCAGGACGCGATCCACGGCCTGTTGCAGGAACGAGCGGTCGCCAAGCAGCTTGATGAGCTGCTTGGGGGTCTTCTCACGACTTATAGGCCAGAAGCGCTCGCCGCGCCCGCCCGCCATGATGATGACAAACCGTTCCGTCTGGTTGGTGGCTTTCGCTTTCATGGTGTGAGTTCCCCGGCCGGCATGAAATCCCGTTCACCGCGTGATCTTCAGCGCGAACGCAATGTCGCACGGCGGCTTGTCCGGCAGGGTGGCCATCAAGCCGTCCGCATTGCGCGTGAACTTGAGCTTGCCGCCGCCCAGCAGGCGGACGCTGCCAATCTTGCCCGGCCAGTTCGGTGAATTTTCCGCCAGTGATTTGATGGTCACTTTGCCATCCGCCGGCCACGCCAGCACGACGGCGTAGAGGGTCCGGCCGTTCTTGGACTGGGTGAACCGGATGTCCGCGGGCGTGAACGGCTTCGCGTGCGTGTCCCGCTGGCCGTCGAACTGGCCCTTTTCAAAATCGGTGGTGGACGGACCTTCGCCGTAGGTTTTCCACGGCCGTGTCTGGTAGATCGCCTCGCCATTGACCTTCAGCCACGCACCGATGCCGCCGACGATTTTCACCTCGTCGTCGTCAATCGTGCCGTCGCGGCGCACGGGCACGCTCAACATCAGGTTGCCGTTTTTGCTGACGATGTCCACCAACATGGGCACCACCTGCGCCGCAATCTTGTAGCGATGATGCTCGTAAATCGCACGGTCGTAATGCCACGAGCCGATGCAGGTGTCCGTCTGCCACGCAAAGGGCAGGATGCCGGAGGCCTTGCCGCGCTCGATGTCGTAAACGAGCGCTTGGCGTTGGAGTTCGTCAAGATGCTTGCCGTTCATCACGGCTTCGTTCTTCCCGTGGCGTTGAATGCTGGTGTTGTAGAAGTGCGCGGCCAGCCGGAGCCCGATTTCATCCGTCAATCCGTGGAACGGCATCACGGTATCATCGAAGTAAATCATGTCGGGCTGGTAGTCGTCCCAAAGCTGCTTCGTGCGCAGGAAGAATTTTTTCAGGTAGGCCGCATCCGGAATGCTGCTGCCCTTGGCGGGATTCCATTCCCAGTCCAGCCGTGTTCCCGGCGGGTGGTTTTGCGCGTAAAGATCCTGCGGATCCAGGCCGTCCCACCAGAGCCCTTTGCCGTCCGCTTTGGTGAGCTTGCCATCGTAGGGCACGCCGGCGAGCGGGCCCTCCTTGTCCGCGCCCTGGGCGGGTTCATACCACGACCAGGCGTGCGACGCATGCACGCTGACGGCGAAGCGCAGACCGTTTTTGCGGGCCGCCCGCGCCCAGCCGCCAATCAAATCCTGATGCGGCCCCACGGCCACCGAGTTCCACGGCTGATACCGCGAATTGAAGTTGTCGAAGTTGTCGTGGTGGTTGGCCAGCGCCATGAAATATTTGGCGCCGCACTTCTTGTAGAACGCGAGCAGCTGGTCGGGATTAAAGTTGGCCGCCTTCCACTCGTGAATCACATCCTTGAAGCCGTTCGTGGACGGATGGCCGTATTCGGCCAGGTGCGATTTGTAGTCCGCATCGCCCGGCATATACATGCGGCGCGCATACCAGTCGCCGTGCTCCGGCTCGCATTGCGGCCCCCAGTGCGCCCAGATGCCAAACTTCGCGTCACGGAACCACTCGGGCGTCTGGTAGTTGGTGAGGGACTGCCACGTCGGCTGAAACGAGCCGTCCACAATCGGCAGCTCCGCGGGTGGCACCGGCGGGTCGTTTTCCGCAGCCGCCGCGGCGGCCGGTCCGCCCAGCCCAAAGGCGGACACTGTGAGCACAGACAGAATGCGAACTGCAAGGTTGGATTTGGTTTTCATGGATTCACGGGAAAAGGACGCTCATGCTCGGCCGGCGCTCAAACCGACTTCACCGCGTCGGCGAGCGATTTCACGAACGCACTGACGCGCGTCACCAGCTCCGGCGACCGGCCGTGTTCGGCGATCTGGTTCACCACCGCGCTGCCGACCACAATGGCTTCCGCACTTTGCGCCACGGTGCGCGCCTGCTCAGGATTGGAAATCCCGAAGCCGACCGCTATGGGAAGCGACGTGTGTGCGCGAATCTTTGCGGTCATGGTCGCGATGGTGTCCGAAATTTTCGCCTGCATGCCGGTGACGCCTTCGCGCGAGACGTAGTAAATGAACCCGCTGGCGCGGCGCGCGATGAGTTCCATGCGGTCCTCGGGCGTCGTGGGCGCAATCAGGTAAATGTTGCAGAGCCCCGCCTCCCGCATGAGGCGCTCGTAGTTGTCCGATTCCTCGGGCGGCAGATCGAGCACCAAAAGGCCGTCCACGCCGGCTTTCGCGCAATCGACGATGAACTCCTTCACGCCGCGCTTGTGCAGGAGGTTGAAATAGACGTAGAGCACGACAGGGATCTGCGAATCGCGCCGGATGGCCGCGATGGTTTGCAGCAGCTTGGGCGGCGTGGTGCCGGATTCCAGGCCGCGCTGGGCCGCCAGTTGATTCACCAGGCCGTCCGCGAGCGGATCGCTGAAGGGCACGCCCAGCTCGATGACATCCACGCCCGCGCGGTCGAAAGCCAGCGCCAGTTCCCGGGTTGCTGCAAGGTCCGGATCCCCGGCGCCGATGTAAATGACGAGGCCCTTTTTACCACCCTGTTGCAGCCGGCCGAAGCGTTCGACGATGCGGTTCATGTGCGTGGCAGCATGGCAAAGCACCTCCGGCTTGGCAAAACGGAAACGCCGGGCCTCAACCCAGAAACGGAAACTCGCGCGCCAGCAAGCCCGCCGCCTTCAGGTCGCGCCACAAGGCCGCGGGCAACGGCCGCGTGGCACTCAGCACGTTGTCGCGAACGTGGGCGGGTTTGCCCGTGTTGAGCGCCACCGCCACGATGCCGGGAACCGCCAGGCCAAACTGCACGCAAACGTCCGCGGGCTTCACAGCGTGGCGTGCACACAGCGCCAGGAATTGCCCGCGCCATGCAAACAGCGATGCCTCCTTCACAGGGTCGGGCCGGCGATAATCGAACCACTGGCCGCCAATCAAGAAACCGGCATTGAAAACGGCGGAGTTGATCATGCCCACACCGCGCGACGCGAGATGGGCGATGAAGGCGAGCAACTCGGGCGGATGCGAGTAAACCGTGAGGCTGCAGGCGAACATGACCCAGTCCAGGTCCACGTGACCGGCGATTTCGCGGATGACGCGCCAGTCCTTGGCGCCGATGCCGATGGCTTGCACGAGTCCCCGGCCCTTCAATTCAAAGAGCGCCCGATACGCGTCCAGCACTTTCGCGAAACGGGTCTGCCGTTCCGCCGGCGATTTGGCCGCGGCCAGAAATTCATCCGGATCGTGGACCGACACCACCTGGGCGCTGAACCCCGGACCCAGCAGGCTGTTGCCCTGTTCGTAACATTGCAGGATGCCCTCGTAACTGATGCGTGATTCCGCATCATGTCCAATGCCGGCCCACACACCACGTTCAAAGGTGGGTTCCGGCCCGCGCAGCGGCACCTGATACCAGCCCAGCTTGTTGCTGATCACCACTTCGCCCGGCCTCACGCCGAGCGTGCGCAGCGAATTCCCGATGACGGACAACGCCAGCCCGGCACCGTATTTGCCGGCTGAATCAAAAACGGCCGGTGCCGGCGAATGGCGGATGATCTCCGCCACAATGGCCCGCTTCGTTTCGTCGGGCACCACTTCATACAAGTTGCCGAGGCAACTGGTGCCGAAGATCACCGGCGGCACCGAGAGCCCGGTTTTGCCCAGCGGCCGATGCGATCCGGCCGGAGCGGGTCCCTGGGTTAATGGCATGTTTGTCGGGTTCATAAAACACGTCGCGGCTCAGCGTGTCTTCACGCGCAACACGGTCAGCGAATGGGCGGGCAGTTCACAGTCGAACACCGGCCCCACCTTGAGGCGCGAGGTGACCGGCTCCACCCGGAGCGGCTGATTGAAATCGTTCACCGCGGCCGGATCGCCTGTGAGCACCGTCTGAATCGCCTCGGAGCCGACATTGTTGACCCCGGCCAGACTCACGCGCACCGGCTGAAGCGTTGCTTGTCCATTGACCAGTTTCATAATGAGGTCACCGGAACGCCGTTCGCTCACGGACGAGATTGCCAGGCGGGCGCCAGCCGGAACCCCGGAGCAAGTGGTCGGCAGGCAGACGTCGCCCTGGTTCAGGCTGAACAGCTGCTGCACGAAATAATTCACCGTGCGCAGCACCTGCTGGTTGTCGAAATAGATCAGATCGGGCCGCCATTGCGTGCGGCCCTGCTTGGCAAGGAGGGGCGCATACGAGGCCAGGCGGACGACGTCGCCATTGCGCTCCAGCGCGGTCAGGTGGGCCGCTTCGGCGAGCGCCGAACGCAGCGTGTTGGCCCGACCGGCATCATGGGCCGCGTATTCGCCCAGATACACCTGCGACCACGAGCGGTCATAACCGTCGTAACGATTCAGGTGGTCCCAAAACCATTCCGGCTTTTCGTAGTAGTGCTCATCCACCATGGGCACGTGCAGTTCATTGGCAAACTGCCAGCCCGCGTCGTAATCCGGTCCGTCCGGGAACGGCCCCACGGTGCCGATCACCGTGATTTCCGGGTGCTGCGCCTTCACGGCCTCGTAGATCATTTTGAACCGGGTGCGAAACACCTCCGTTTGGGCGTCCTCGTTGCCGACACCGAGGTATTGCAAATGAAACGGCTCGGGGTGACCCGCCGCCGCGCGCTTGGCGCCCCAAGCCGAAGTGGCGGGACCGTTCGCCCACTCGATCAAATCCAGAATGTCCTGCACGTAGGCAGGCATGGCCGCGAGCGGCAATCCCTCCTGCCCGGTGCCACCGGTGTGACCGGAATTCTGACAGCACACGCCCGCGGCCACCACGGGCAGGGGTTTGGCGCGGATATCCTCGCAAAACTGGAAATACTCGAAGTAGCCCAAGCCAACCGATTGATGATAGCCCCAGAGGTTCGCCTGCTGATGACGCTCCTCCACCGGGCCGATGGTGTCCTTCCACCGATACAGGTTGCCGAGGCCGTTGCCATGCGCGACGCAGCCTCCCGGGAAGCGGATGAACTTCGGATGCAAATCGGCAATCGCCTGCGCCAAGTCCGGTCGCAAACCATTCGGCCGGCCGCGAAACGTGTTTTCTGGAAACAACGAAACCTCGTCCAACGCCATCCCGCCGCGATTGGTCACCACCAGGACAAAGCGGGCCGCCGCCTCGGATTGCGTCGCCGTAATGGTGTTCGTCAGCCGCGTCCACTCCCAACCGGGCGCGCCCAAGGCCACTTCGCCCAGCACTTGACCGCTCTTGCTTTCCAATCGCGCCGTCAACGGTGCCGGATGGCCCGCGTGCGCGGAACCGCCCCAGCGGTTGCCAACGTAAAGCTGCCGCGCGAACAGTGAAACACGATAGCGCCCGCCCGCCTCCACGCGGATGCCGTCAAAACCGGGGTTCGCCAGGCCGACGCCCTGCCCGGGCTCGGACACTTCCAACACCGCATAGTGAGGATTATTGGCGTTGAGCGGCGCCGCCGCCTCCCCATCGAGCGAGGCGCGGCCGCCACCGGGGGTCTGCACGTCCCAATAGCTCAGCGGATTCCAGGTCTTTTGTTCCGTCGCCTGATATTCGAACGAACGGTTTTGAATCAGTTCGGCATAAAGCCCGCCATCCGCCGCGTAGTTGATGTCTTCAAAAAAAACGCCCACCAAATCCGGGCCGATGGACCGGCCGGGGGCATCCGCCTGCACCTTGATTATGGCGACATCCGCCAACGCGCGGCCGACGCCCAGCAGGATTCCCATGGAAAGGCAAAGTGATTTCACGGGCGGGAGGATAGTCAAACGGCGGCGGCGCCGTCGATGGCGTTTGGTCAGCTTCACAAAACGGCTTGCTGGGATGGTCGCACCCGATCTTAAATGGATTCCACACTCACTAAAAAGTTCCGAAGCAAATGCGACGCGGCACCAAAACGACCATCACCGGCGGCCTGTTGTTCCTGCTGGGAGCGTTCGTTGTGCCGCTGTGGTTGGTTCTTGTGGTGGTTTTGCACCACAAACCGGAGACGCAATTCAAGGTGCCCGGGCAAACCGAGGTCACGGTCAAGGAGGCTGGCCGTTACTATCTCTGGCACGATTGCGGGACCGTTTACCCGGGCCGGAACTACGCGCAATCCGCCGATCTTCCTGATGGGCTGACGATTCAGGTTCACGCCGCCAGCGGCCGCGAACTGCCATTCGTCAGCGACCGGTCCATTTCCGCCAGCAACAATGGCAGCACGAAAAAGAGCATCGGCTACGTGGACGTCGCACAGCCGGAAACGGTGACCGTGCAAGTGTCGGGCTCCGCCCAAGATTTGATATTTTCCTTCTCACAGTTCCGGCTCCTGCGTTTGTTCGGTCTCATTTTCGGAGGCGTCGGGCTTTCGATTCTGGTGGGTCTGGGCGGGCTTGGCTTGATGGTTTGGGGCATCGTGAAGCTGGTCCGCGCGAAGCCGCACGGTTGAGTCCCCCCGCGAATAACATGGCGATGCTTGACTTGCCGGCTTCATGACCCAAGAGTGGCCGCGTGCTGCGTCGTTTCGGCCATTGGATGCTGGTTGCCGCCCTTCTGGCGGCCATCGGTGGTCATTGGGCGCTTCTGCAATCCTTCGCGTGGGCCGCGATGCTGGCCGACAATCTGCAAACGCACTCCGTGACGGAGTCCATTGAGCGAACGTTTGATGGCAAGCATCCCTGCCGCTGCTGTCGGGCGATTGCCGCCGGCCGGCAGACGGAAAAGCGGCCGGAGACCGAATTTCCTGGAGTGAAACTCAAGCAGCCGGACCTCGCCTGGGAACGGTCATGCTTCGTGTTCGTTCCGCCGGCCGATTTCCACTGGCTGCCCGCCTTCGAAGCAACTGCGGACTCGCTTTCGCACGCTCCGCTTCTGCCCCCGCCCCGCTCCACTGCTGCCTGAGCCACCGGTGTCGTTAACCCGCCGCTCCCATAGCGTGCGGTCAGCTTGTTGTTCCACAACCCGGGACCCGCTCGAAGCGGTGTCCCAAACCCGTTCGCCCGACGTCTCGTCCGCCCGAGCGGACCGGCGTCACGCCGGCCACCGCACAACCAAAACCGCGGCCCGGAACGGGTTCAGTGTTCCCGATTGGTCCTCATGAAACATTTGTTTGTTACCCTGATGGCGGTCGCGGCCGGAGTGCGGTCGCTGTCCGCGTGTGATCTTTGTGCCGTCTATGCCGCCAACGAAGCGCGCGGCGACACGAGCGAAGGCTGGTTCGGCGGCGTGGCTGAGCAATTCACGCACTTCGCCACTTTGCAGGAAAACGGCACCGAAGTGCCAGACGAGGCGCATCAACGGTTGGACAGTTCGATTTCGCAACTGTTCGCCGGCTACAACGTCACGCCACGCTGGGGCGTGCAGTTCAACGTGCCGTTGATTTATCGCTCGTTCGAGCGGCCCGAGGGATTCGCCACGGACCGCGGCACTGAGTCCGGGCTGGGCGATGTGTTGCTGCTGGGGCACGTGCAGTTGCTCCGGCAGGAATCGGTGGATGGCAGTTTCGTTTGGAACGCACTGGGCGGTGTGAAAATGCCGACGGGCAGTTCCCGGCGCATCGCCGAGGAGCTGGACGAAACCGAGGTGCCCGGCGCGCCCGAAAGCGGCATCCACGGTCACGACCTCACGTTGGGCTCCGGCTCGTGGGACGGCGTGGTGGGGACGAGTCTGTTTGCCCGCTGGCGCCGCGCGATTTTCCGCGGCTCCCTGCAATACAGCTTCCGCACGCGGGGCGATTATGGCTACCGCTTCGCCGACGACCTGACGTGGTCGAGCGGCCCCGGCGCGCTGCTGCTGTTGCATGACGATTACAGCCTGTCGTTGCTGGCCAATGTCTCGGGCGAACACAAGGGCACCGACGACCTGAACGGTGCAACGGCTGCCGACACCGGCATCGATTCCGTGTTCGTGGGGCCGGAACTGGCCTTCACGTTGCAGGACCGGCTCAGCGCGGAACTCGGCGTGGACGTGCCGGTCAGCATTGACAACACGGCGCTGCAAGTGGTGCCGGACTACCGCCTGCGCGCCGCCTTGACGTGGCATTTCTGAGGCGCAATTCCGCGTTTGAAATGACGTCATTCTCCCCTACTTTGGGCGCATGACGTTGCTGGAACAAATGACCCGGCTCGCGCAGCAGGCCAAAGCCGCCTCACGCGAGCTGGCCAAGCTCACCACGGCGGAAAAGAATTCCGTCCTGCTGGCCATGGCCGCCGCGCTGGAGCGGCAGGCCCCGGCCATCCAGTCCGCCAATGCGCGCGACCTGGAGACCGGCGCGCAGATGGGCTTGTCGGGCGCCATGCTGGACCGGCTCAAACTGGATGACAAACGCATCGCCGGCATGGCCAAAGGACTCCGCGAAGTGGCGGCGCTCAACGATCCGGTGGGGCGCATTTTGGACGAGCGCGTCCGGCCCAACGGCTTGAAACTCCAGAAAGTCGCCACGCCCATCGGGGTCGTGGTCATCATCTACGAATCGCGCCCCAACGTCACGGCCGACGCCGCGAGCCTGTGCTTCAAAACCGGCAACGCCACCATTCTGCGCGGCGGCAAGGAGGCGTTGAACTCCAATCAAATCATCGCCGAAACGATGGTGGCCGCCGGTCGGGCCGCGCTCGGCGACGCCTTCCCTGCTGATGCCATCCAGGTGGTGCCCACCACGGACCGCAATGCAATTCCGGCGCTGCTTTCGCTCACGCAATACGTCGATCTCTGCATGCCGCGCGGCGGCGAAGGGCTGATTCGCGCCGTGGCCGAATGCAGCAAGGTGCCGGTGATCAAACACTACAAGGGCGTCTGCCACGTGTTCGTGGATCGCGATGCCGATTTGCAAATGGCGGAAAGCATCGCGCTGAACGCCAAGCTGCAGCGGCCCGGCGTCTGCAACGCCATGGAGACCCTGCTCGTGGACAAGGCGGTGGCTGCACAGTTCCTGCCCCTGGTCGCCGCCAAGCTCGCCGCGAAGCAGGTGGAACTGCGCGCAGACGAATCTGCCCTCCCTCAACTATCAGCCCTCAACTATCAACCCCAGCCAAAGGCTGCGTCCGAACAGGACTGGTCCACGGAATACAACGATTACATTCTGAACGTCCGCGTGGTGGACGACGTGCGGGCGGCGATTGAGCACATCAATCACTACGGCTCGGCCCACTCGGACAGCATCGTCACGAAGAATGAACAGACCGCGAAGCAATTCCTTGCCGAGGTGGACAGCGCGGCGGTCTATTGGAATGCCAGCACGCGCTTCACCGACGGCGGCGAGTTCGGCATGGGCGCCGAGATTGGCATCAGCACCGACAAGGTGGGCGCCCGCGGGCCGATGGGTTTGGATGAGCTGACCACCTACAAGTGGATCGGCCTGGGCACCGGACAAATTCGCGGATGAGCGCCGCCGAAAACGCCAGTCAGGTTCGCGCCGCACTGCCCCAAGGCGGGCTGTTCGCTGGGACGGAGTGGCGCACCGCGCCGGCGCCTTTCGTCCTTGGCGAGCCCTTCGCCAAGGAACTCGATTCCCTCGGGCGCGTGCTGCTTCAGTTTTATCGCGCCGTGAACCTGCTTTACCGCCGCAGCCTCGAAGGGCGGCAGCCGGCATGGGTGGCAGAATGGCTTGATCGCGGCAAGCCGGCCGAGCTGGTCGCGCTGCAACGCCACGCCGCATTCAAGAACGACGTGCCGCGCGTCATCCGGCCCGACATCCTGCTCACCGAGGACGGCTTCGCCATCACCGAACTGGATTCCGTCCCAGGCGGCATCGGGTTGACGGCGTGGCTGAACCAGACCTACTCCCGCCTGCCCCACGGTGCGCCCGCCGGCGTCATCGGCGGTGAACGCGGCATGCTCGACGGATTTGCCGGCATTTTTGGCGACACGCCGCACGTGCACATCGTGGTTTCGGAAGAGGCGGCGATGTATCGCCCGGAGATGGACTGGCTGGCCGCGCAACTGGGTGAACGCTTTTCGGTTCACGACGCGCAATTCGATGCGTTTCAGCCCGGCGCGGCGGTTTACCGTTTTTTTGAGTTGTTCGACGTGCCCAACGTGCCCAATGCGGGCCGCCTCTTCGAACTCGCCACCGCGCAACAAATCCGGCTCACGCCGCCGCCCAAGCCGTTGTTCGAGGAGAAGATGCTGTTCGCCCTGTTGTGGAACCGGAACCTGGCGGGCTACTGGCGGCAGGAACTGGGCGAAGCATTCTTCAACCGCCTGAAACGACATGTCCCCTACACGTGGCTGGTTGACCCGACGCCGCTGCCGCCGCACGGCGCCATTCCGGAACTGAACCTGACGGACTGGCAGCAGTTGAAGCTGCTGTCACAGCGCGAGCGCGAGCTGGTGTTGAAGGTGTCCGGTTTTTCCGAACTCGCCTGGGGCGCCCGCGGCGTGCAGCTCGGGAGCGACCTGGCGCAGGCTGATTGGGCGGCCGCCGTGGATGACGCCCTGCGCGGCTTTGCGCAATCGCCCCGCGTATTGCAGCGCTTCCATAAACCCCGCAGCGTGGACGCAACCTGGTTTGACTTTGCCGGCGGCCAGACGCAACCGATGAAAGGCCGGGTGCGGCTGTGCCCATATTACTTTGTGGCGGGCGACGCGGCCGGCGCACGCGCCAGTCTCGGCGGCGTGCTGGCCACCATTGTGCCGGCGGATAAAAAAATTGTGCACGGGATGAGCGATGCCATCCTGACCGCGTGTTCGCCATGAGCAGCCATCTGGAATACGCGTTTCTGACCGCCAGCTCGCTGTTTGCGATCGTGGATCCGTTCGCCGTCGTGCCGGCCTTCCTGGCCATGACGCCCAACGACACGCCGGCCCAGCGCATCAAAATGGCCAAGGTGGCCGGCATGACGACATTCGGCACGTTGCTGGTGTTCGCCTACGCGGGGCGCTTGATTTTCAAGCTGCTGGGCATCACGATGCCGGCCTTTCAACTCGCTGCGAGCCTGATTCTTCTGATGATCGCCCTGGACATGCTGCGCGCCCAGCGTTCGCGCGTCCGCGAAACGGAGGAGGAAACCACGGCCGGCCTGGAAAAAACCGACATCGCCATCACGCCGCTGGCCATCCCAATGCTGGCTGGACCGGGCGCCATCACCACCGCAATGCTGTTTCAGGCCCGCGCGGGGAGCGATACGATTCATCATGCCATTCTCTGCGGCTGCATCCTGCTGGTGGGACTGGCCACCTACGCCGTGCTCCGCCTCTCGGCGCACGGCGCGCAATGGCTGAGCCCCATCGCCCTGCGGATTGCCAACCGCATCATGGGCCTGCTGCTGGCCGCCGTCGCCTTTCAATTCGGATTGAACGCCGTCCAGCAATTCCGCGCCACGCTCAGTTGATCCCGGGGCAAGTCCTGAACCTTTCGTTTCCCGGGAAAAACATTTGCCTGCGCGCCGTAAAACCGGATGTTGAGCGCCATGCGCAAGTTCTGGCTGTTCGTAAAATTCTGGCTCCCGCCGCTGTTGTGGATGTCCGTCATCTTCTGCGCCTCGACCAGCGCCGGTTCCTTCAACCACTCCTCGCGCATTCTGGCGCCGCTGCTGCGCTGGCTGTATCCGGGCATCGCGGACGCGACCGTGAACGACCTCGTCTTTGCCGCCCGCAAAATGGCGCATCTCACCGAGTATGGACTCTTCGCGATCCTGCTCTGGCGGGCCATCCGGCAGCATACCGCAAAGGATACCCGCCCGTGGCGCTGGCGCGAAGCCGGCTGGGCCGTGCTCATCGTGGCGTGCTACGCGGCCACGGATGAATTCCACCAGACCTTTGTGCCCGGACGCGGGCCGGCCGTTCACGATGTCCTGCTCGACACCCTGGGCGGTGCCCTGGGATTGGTCGTGCTTTGGGCGGTTGGCCGCAAGATCAAGCGCTGGTGAGGCGGCTCACCATTCCACAGCCGCCTCGTGTTTGAAGAGCGAAACCCACTCACGCGCCGCCTGCCGTTCGTCCCGTGAGCCCCCGCGCAGCTCAAACCGGCCGTCGCCCTTCCGCAGCAAATGGGCCGTGCCGAAGCTGACGATGACCTTGCCTTCGTGACGGCGCGACGTAACCAACCAGTTTTTCAATTTCATACGCCCGCAGTCTGCCCGATGGGGTGGGACAAACGTGGGGTGGGCCTGGGACGGCGCCCCGAACTTGCGTCTTTGGTGGCCGCGAGGTTGCATCCGGCAGGGGCTTGTGCATCTTAAAGTAGAGAACCACAACCCATGTAACCTTGTTGTATGAGTGCTCTGGATTTGATCAAAGCCACGATCGTGTGTGCCGGTGTTTCGTTCCTGGTTTACAGCTACCCGCTGTTCAGCCAGGTGCTGTTGATTGGCGTGGTCGGCTTGATCTGGCTGTCCTATTTTTACCGGACGGTCATCAGCCGCCGGGCCGGCTGAAGCTCACGGCACCCGCTTCAGAATGGACACGGCCTCGGCCGGCAGCGTTAATGCGCCTTCCGCCGTGGGCGGCATGTTTTCCGAAGCGAGCAGGATTTGATGTCGCCCCGCTGCCAGCGGCACGGCCTGCGGGCCGTCGCCCAGGTTGCACACCACCGTCAGCGAACCGCGTTCCATCACCAGCCATCCCGCCGATGCGTCACAGCGCACGTTCACCGCGTCCCGCTGACCGTCCGTCAACGTCAGTTCCTGCCGCCGCATGGCGATCAACTGCCGATGCCATTCGAGCAGGGCCGCATGCGGCTTCGCGCCCAGTTCCTCCCACTTGAGCTTGGAGCGTTCGAACGTCGCGCGAGCCTGCGGATCCGGCACCTCTTCGGGCCGCCAGCCGAAGGCGGCAAATTCCCGGCGTCGCCCCTCCCGCACCGCCTTGGCAAGTTCCGTCTCGGCGTGATCGGTAAAATACTGGAACGGCGAACTGGCCGCCCATTCTTCACCTTGAAACAGCATCGGCACGAAGGGCGACGTAAATACCAATGCGGCGGCGATTTTCAACCGTCCGGCGCTCACCAGGTGGGCCAGCCGTTCGCCCTGCGCCCGATTGCCAATCTGGTCGTGGTTCTGCACGTAGGCCAGAAACCGGCTGCCGCTCAAACCTTCCGGCGGCCGCCCGTGCCGCCGCCGCCGGTGGCGTGAATAGCAGCCATCATAGACGAACGCCTGGCGCAACGCCTTGGCCAGATCAGCCAGACCCGCAAAGTCCTCGTAGTAACCGCTGCGTTCCCCGGTCAACGTGGTGTGAAGCGCGTGATGAAAATCATCGCTCCATTGGGCGTCGAGCCCGAAGCCGCCGCGTTGCGTGGGCCAGATGAGCCGCGGATCGTTGAGATCGCTTTCGGCGATCAGGATCAGCGGCCGGGCGAGCTGGGCGGCCAGTTGTTTCACTTCGCCGGCCAGTTGTTCGAGGAACGGTTGGGCGGTGGTGTCCACGATGGCGTGCACCGCGTCCAGGCGCAGGCCGTCAAAATGGTAGTCCCGCAGCCACATCAACGCGTTGTCGCAGAAAAACCGGCGCACTTCGTCACTGTCCGGCCCGTCGAAATTGACTGCCGGTCCCCACGGCGTGTGGTGCCGGGCGGTGAAGTAAGGGCCGTATTTGGCGAGGTAATTGC
The DNA here is from genome assembly GCA_035765895.1 of Verrucomicrobiia bacterium. Classification (NCBI taxonomy): domain Bacteria; kingdom Pseudomonadati; phylum Verrucomicrobiota; class Verrucomicrobiia; species Verrucomicrobiia bacterium. Next base: position 61,447 of record DASTWL010000010.1, read on the forward strand.
CCGACGGCCCAAGATGGTTGTAAACCACGTCGAGCAGCACGGCGAGACCGCGCGCGTGACAGGCGTTCACCAGGGGCTTCAAACCCTCCGGCCCGCCGTAGGATTCCTGCACGGCAAACAGCGCCACGCCGTCGTAGCCCCAGCCGTGCGCTCCGGGAAAGGCGTTCACCGGCATCAACTCAACGTGCGTCACGCCGAGTTGCACGAGATGATCCAGCCGCTCGATCACCGCGTCAAACGTGCCGGCGGGCGTGAACGTGCCCACGTGCAGCTCGTAAATCACCGCGCTGCCGAGCGGCGGCGCGCGAAAGCCGTCATCCGTCCAGGCAAACCGGTCGTGGTCCACCCGCCGCGACAGGCCGTGAACGCCGTGCGGCTGCCAGGGCGAACGCGGATCAGGAAACGGCCCTTCGCCGTCGAGGACAAATCCATATTCCTCCGCGGCGGTCGCCACGACGGCGTGCCACCAGCCGGTCGGTTCGGCCTGCATCGCATGGCGCTGCGCGCCCAGTTGGAGTTCCACCCGCTTCGGCTTGGGAGCCCAGACTCGGAACGACTTCATCCTGCCTTCTCCTTTCGCGTTAAAAGGGCCACGGGAAACCGCAACAGCAGTTCCGCCAGTTTGATGGATGACCCGGCCACGGTTTCACCAGTAAATTCGTTGTGCCATTCGCCGCCGGGCAGCTGCAGTTCGGTATCGGCCCAGTCCCCGGCCAGCCGCAGCACCAGGCGGGGCGCGACGACCACCACGTTTTTCCCGCGTTGAAAGGCAACGGCGTGGCGCGCCTTGCGCCCGCTGACCCGCAACACCGCGTAGCTGCTGCCCGCCCCGAACTCTTCCGGCCGCCGACGGCGCAACTGCAGCGTCTTCTGCGTCAGCCAGAGTTTGGGCAGCCCGTCGGCGCGCCGCTGCCAGACCGTGTCGAGCGGCATCTGCCGCAGGGCGTTCAACAACCGCTCGCGCTGGTCGAAATCAACCGGGCGCCGGTTGTCCGGATCGACCAGGCTCCCGTCCCACAGTTCCGTGCCCTGATAAATGTCCGGCACGCCGGGCGTGGTGAGCTTCAACAGGGCCTGCGCGAGGGAATTCACCCAGCCTGGCTCGACCAGCCGTTCTACAAAGCGGCCGACGTCGGCCAGAAAATTGGGGTCGCCCAGCGTCTGGGTAATGAATTCACGGATGACCCGTTCGTATTCGGCATTGCGGCGATTCCACGAAGTGTGCTGCTTGGCTTCGCACACAACTTTTTCCATGACGACCAACGCCCGGTCCAGTGGCAGGGGCCACGCGCCAACCAGTGTCTGGTAGTAGAAATATTCGCAGTTGCGATCCGGAAAACGGCCACTGCGATGCCGCTGGTTCATCGTGGACCAGCGCTCCACCGCCTGCCGCCATTCCTCGGGCAGCTCGGAAAGCAGGCACAGGCGGGCGCGCACATCTTCACTGCGCTTGGTGTCGTGCGTGGAGGTGGCGAGCATTGCCGCAGGCCAGCGTTGTTGGGCGTGCAGACAGGAAAGGTGGAAGCGCTCGGGCGTCAGCCCAAAATGCCCCGGCTCGCCGCCCACGGTGTTCAAGGCCACCAGCCGGTTGTAGCGGTAGCAGGCCGTGTCTTCCGCGCCCTTCGCCATGGCGGGACCGGTCAACTGTTGAAAGCGCATGACGAATTCACGCTCGGCCTCGCCGTCCCAGCGCAGCAACAGCAGGTCCGCGATGAAATCAAACAAGGCCGGTGCCAGATCGGGTCGTTCCCGCCGGGCGGCGTCCACCGCCTGCGTGATGAACAATTCGTCCGTCTCGCGCACCGTCCGCGTGTCGGCCTGCACATACGAACGATACACGGGAAAGCAGGCGACCACTTCGATCAAGGCCTCGCGCAGGACGGGCGGCGGAACGAAAGTTCCGCGCCAGTTCCGCGCCGCGGCCTTGACGGCCCATTGCAGCAGGCGGCTCACTTCGGCGGACAGCAACTCGCGCAACGCGAGCCGCTGGGCCTCACGCACGACGACGTCATAATCGCCCGGTTCGCCGGTGAAACGGGTGTAGAGGTCCGTGAAGGCCGGTTCCGTCGAGGCGTCAATGAACAGCCCGCTGACGCGGTTCAGGAAGTCGTAACCGGTCGTCCCCGCGACCGGCCAGTCCTCCGGCAGCGATTCCTGCGCGCCCAGGATTTTTTCGACCACAAGCCAGACGTCCGGCGCCGCGGCGTGCAACTGGGCGAGGTAGCGGGCCGGGTCGCGCAGACCATCGATGTGATCCACGCGCAAGCCGTCCACCCAGCCGCGCCGGACCCATTCGAGGATGCGTTCATGCACGGCCGCGAACACTTCCGGCTCCTCGATGCGCAACCCCGCGAGAGAGGAAATGTTGAAGAAACGGCGGTAATTGACCTGCTTGTCCCCATAACCCCAGTGCGTCAGGCGATAGTGCTGCTGCTCCAGCACCTCATCCAGCAGAGCCGGACGGGAGTTCAGTTCCTTGAGCAGCTCCGGCAGCGTCCGCTGACCGATCCACTGGGGCGTCATCACGAGCGGAAAGGCATGTTCGAAGTAACCCACGACCGGCTGGCCTCGTTGCAACTGAACCTTGAACTCGCCCGCCTCGAGCACCGTGCGATATTCGCGGCCCAGCACGGGCAGCAGCACCTTGCCGCGCAGTTGTGGATCGGGCGGATTCCAATCGATGTCGAAATAATGGGCGAAACGGCTGCGGGTGCCGTGGGCAAGCACGTCCCACCACCAGGCGTTGCCGGGACCAACGCCCATGTGATTTGGCACGATGTCGAGCACCAGCCCCATGCCGCGACGATGCAGCGCCTGAACGAGTGCCTCCAGGTCCGTCTCGGTGCCGAGCTCCGCATTCAAGCGGCTGAAGTCGCGAGTGTCATAGCCGTGCGTGCTGCCGGGCATGGCCTGCAACAACGGCGAGGCGTAAACATGACTGACACCGAGCTGATCCAGATACGGCACGAGCGCCTGCGCATCCCGCAGCGTGAAACGCGGCTGGAATTGCAGCCGGTAGGTGGCCCGCGGCACCCGGCTGCGGCCCGTTGCTGGCAGGGTGATCGTCACGCCGTTCCTCCCTCGATTTTGAACACCAGTTTTTCACCCAGCCGGTCAAACTGCTCGACCCACGCCCGGGCCGCGGCGTCGTCCGCCGCCCGCGCGCGATGGCTCGGCGCCACGTCATGGAGCAGACGGAAGTATAGATTCTGCGTCTTCCACAAGTTGACCTCGATGCCGATGGATTGCACCGCCTCCGCCACCTCCGCGGCACGTGCCAGCAGGGCGGCATCATCCGCCGCCTGCGTCAACCGTTCCAGTCGCCGGTCCAGGTGCGACTTGATCGCATAGGCCAGTTCCTCGGTGTGAAGCTCCACGCTGCCGGCATGCGCTTCATCCGCGAGCATGCGCACCCGCGCCAGGTCCGGCTCCTCCGCTTCGAACTGCCGGCGCAGCTCGGCGTTCAGCACATAATCCGCCGCCGTCTTGAGCGCGGTCGGCAATGGCGCGTCGATGTCCTTCAGGAAGCGCATCAACGGCATGTATTGGTCGGTGATCTGCCGGTAACGGCTCTCCAAATCCTGGCCGGTGGACGCCAGAATCAGGTTGAGAATCTTCCGCTGCTCGTCCCGGAAGAGATCCTTCAACGAATAATTCGATTCGCCAAAATGCCGGTCCATGAGCCGGATGACCCGCGGAAAATCCGCGCGCCCGAAGGCCTCGCGCAGGTCGCTCAGCAGGGTTTGAAACTCCTCCTCGCCGCGGAAATACCGGACGCCGCAGTTGACGTTGTGATCGCCGAGATGCAGCGCCGCGTAGCTGAGCAGGTCCGCTGCCCCCGTGATTTCAAACGTCACCCGGGCGCGGCCGAGGATCAGCCGGGCCTTGCCGGCCTCCAGCTCCTCGCGGTGCTGTTGCTCGAAGTGGAAACGATAAATGCGCGCCTTCTCCGGATACCGCTCGAACAGGGAACTCACGGCAAAATGTGCCCCCAGCCATTCGCGGTCCATCGTGGACGGCTTCACAAACTTCTCGAAAATAAGCCGCCCGTTGCGGTGCTCGGCGAGATTGCTGCGCGCGCGCGCCAGCCGGTCGAGAAAGGCCGGTTCAAGGTCCCGCCCCGTCACGCCGCGCGCCAGTTGCAGGGCCCGGCCGGCGTAGCACATGATCTGCACGGTCTCGATGCCGGACAGCTCGTCAAAGAACCAGCCGCAACTGGTGAACATCAGCATCGCATGCCGCTGCATTTCCAGCAGCCGGAGCGCGGTCAGGCGTTCCTCCTCGCTCAATTCACGCGCCGCATGCTCGCGCAGAAACCGCGTCACGTTCTCCTCCGAGCGGTCGAGGATCACGGAAATATAGGCGTCGCGGGCCCGCCACGGATCGTGGAAGAGCTCGCCGGCCCGGGTTTCAAACTGCGGCGCCAATTCATCCCGCAGCCAGTCCAGCGCATCCCGCAACGGCTGCCGCCAGCGCTGATTCCAGCCGGGCCGCCCGCCGCTGTTGCACCCGCAGTCGCTGTGCCAGCGGCGCACGCCATGGGAACAGCTCCACGCGCTTTTCTCGTGAATCCTGACCTCGTGCGTGGGCGGATGCCGCTCCAGAAACTCGCCGTAGTTGGTCAGCGCCGCGAGCTGGTTGGACTCGATGTAATGCAGCGCCGCGGCCAGGCCCATTTCCCCGTAATGATGATGGTGGCCATACGATTCGCCGTCGGTGGCGATGTGCATGAGCTGCGGCCAGTCCCGGCCGTCGTCGTAACCCTCCAGCAGCCGGTGCGCAAACGCCTCCCCGCTGTTCAACAGGTATTCGAACGCCACCGCCTTGGAAACCGGCGCGTCGTAAAAGAACACCGCGATGCTGCGCCCCGACGGCAGGTTCACCTGATAGGCCCGCGACGGATCGATGTGCCCGCCGTTGACATCGGTCCAGTGCGGCTCGCCCAGCGGACGAATGCGCGCCGCCTGATACGGCGAGAGAATGGTGAACTTGATGCCCTGCGCGGCCAGGACTTCCAGCGACGCCTCGTCCGCGGCGCATTCCGGCAGCCACAGGCCCTCGGGCAGACGCCCGAACCGATGCTCGAAGTCGCGGATCCCCCAGATGACCTGCGTGACCTTGTCCCGCCGGTTCGAGAGCGGCAGAATCATGTGGTTGTAGGCCTGCGCCAGCGCGCCGCCGTGACCGGAAAAGCGTTCGCGGCCGCGGCGATCGGCCTCCACCACCGAGGCGAGCACATCCGGCGCCTTCTCCTCCATCCACGCCAGCAACGTCGGCCCGAAATTGAAACTGATGGACGAGTAATTGTTGACGATGTCGATGATGCGGCCCTCGGCATCGAGGCGGCGTGCGGTGGCGTTGGGGGCGTAACACTCGGCCGTGATGCGCTCATTCCAGTCGTGATACGGAAACGCCGAGTCCTGCAGCTCGACCGCTTCGAGCCAGGGGTTTTCGCGCGGCGGCTGGTAGAAATGGCCATGAATGCACAGGTATTTTTCCATGAAGCAACGGACGGACTCAGTATGGTTTCGGGTTCAGGTGACAACATCCGGCGCCGCGGCTGAGGCCGCGGCGGCGTGGGCGACTTCGAGCAAATTCAAAATGCCGCGCAGGGGCACGTGCAACCAGTCGGGGCGCGCGGCGAGTTCGACGCCGATTTCATGCACGGCGTGGTTGAGCAGATACGCCCGCAGCATCAGGCGCAGCTCCTGTTCGGATTGCGGCAGCACTTCCGATGCGGCCATCCGGGCAAAGTAGGCCCGCAAGTAAGCGAGGCTGACGGCCCGATACCAGAGCCGCGCCCAGGGCTCGAAGGGTTGCAGCCGGCCCGGATCGAGCGAGCCGCGTTGCGCGTGTTCGTGCAATCCGGCCCACGCCACGTAGTGGAACGAGCGCACCATGCCCGCGACATCCCGCAACGGCGACCGCTTGATGATGCGTTCGCTCGCGGGCAGCGCCGGGTCGCCCTCGAAATCGATCAGGACGAAATCTTTGCCCGTGTAGAGGAGTTGTCCCAGGTGAAAATCGCCGTGGCAACGGATGCGGCGCGCCGTGAGACGGCTGCGGTAAAGCGTCCGGTAGCACTCCAGAATCTCCGGCTCCCGGTCGCAGACGGTGCGCGCCAGCTCCGCGGTTTCGGGCGGCAGCAGCCGCAGGCCCTTCCGCAGCCGGCGGAAGTTCTGGTTGGCGAGGTTCCGCATGGATTGGAACAGGCCGCGCACATAGTGCGGCGTGAAGGGCTCGGGCGCGAACTGGCGATCCTCGGTTTCGGCCGCAAACACCAGATGCATCTCCGCCGTGCGCTCGCCAAGCACGCGCGCCGAATCCAGATACGTGCCCACGGTGGACGCCACCGGCGCGTCGAGCACGTCGCCGACCAGGCCCGCGGAACGCAAATCCAGTTCCGGGGCGCTCTGCCCTTCGTTGATGCCGGCCGAAGCGCGTTCGTAGAAGCGGCCGAGGGCTTCGAGGGTGTAATCCCACGCCGTCCGGGCGTGCGGGATGTAGCCGCTCAACACCGCCAGCGTGAAGTGTTCATCCCGCTCCGTGCGGCATTCGACGGCACCGGCGAACGGCTGGGCGTGCGCGAATTCGTGCCGGACAAACAGCTCGCCCATTTCGCGCTCAGGATTCAGTCCCGGGAACAGGCGCCGGAAGAATTTCAGCACGAACCGGTCGCCAAAGAGGACCGAGGAATTGCGCTGGGCCGCCTTGAGCGCGGTCGTGGCCGGCGGGGGCTGCTTGCCGACAATCTGCCGGAACAGCGGCGACCGCACGCCTTCGAGTTCACCCGCGTCGTCCTTGATCCGGCGGCGGCCGGCAATCAGCTCAAACAGGGCCACGTGGAACGCGCGGCTGCCGACGGCGTCGTAAAGCACGCCCGTTTCGCCGGAATCGGCCAGCACCAGTTCGGTGATGACGCCCCGCCCCTGCTCGACGCCCACATCCAGGGCCGCTCCACCCGCGGCAAACGCCAGCGGCAGCGCGTAAAGTTCGGCGTCGGCGCCCACACACTCCACCTGCAAGAGCACGAGGCAGGTATCCACACCATCGGCGGGCACGGTGAACACCTCGCGAATCGTCACCTGCTTGATCACGCGCGCCCGGTTGGAGAACCAGGGCTGTCCGCGCAACCAGTCGGGCAGCCGGCTTTCGAGCTGCGCCTTGGGCTTGTCCTTCAAGACCGCCAGCCATTCGCCATGGACGCGGATGGCGCCGGGCGTCGTGGTCATGCCCAGCGTGCCGGCCGTCAACGCGGCCGTGGCGCGCAGTTCGAGCGAGAACCAGTTGAAGGCATGCGGGCTGAGGGTGAGGAAATAGGGCTTGTCGGTGATGGTCGGAAACTCCATGCGGCCGAACAATTCCACGGGCACGTAGCCGTTGAACGCCGCGAGATCGAGTTCCACCGGCTGCGCGAACCGCGACAGGTTGGCGATCATGAGAATCGTCTCCTGCTCGAAGCGCAGCAGGTAGCTGATGACCTTGTGATTCTCGGGATTGAGGAATTCGCATTTCCCCTCGCCCAGGGCGCGCCAGCGTTTGCGCAGGGCCAGCACGCGGCGCATCCACCACAGCAGCGAATGCGGATTTTGCATCTGCGCCTCCACGTTGACCGCCTCGTAGTGGTATTCCGGATCGTAAATGATGGGCAGGTAAAGCGCCTGCGGATTGGCGCGGGAAAAGCCGGCGTTCTTGTCCGAACTCCATTGCATCGGGGTGCGCACGCCGTTGCGGTCGCCGAGGTAGATGTTTTCCCCCATGCCAATCTCGTCGCCGTAGTAGAGCACGGGCGTGCCGGGCAGCGAGAGCAGCAGCGCGTTCAACAGCTCGATGCGCCGGCGGTCGTTGCCGAGCAACGGCGCAAGCCGGCGGCGGATGCCCAGGTTGAGCCGCGCCCGGTTCACGTGGGCATACATGCGATACATGTAGTCGCGCTCCTCGTCGGTCACCATTTCCAGCGTAAGCTCGTCGTGGTTGCGCAGGAACAGCGCCCACTGGCTCGTCTCGGGAATCGGCGGCGTCTGCTCGAGAATGTCCACGATGGGCGTGCGGTCCTCCATGCGCAGCGCCATGAACAGGCGCGGCATGAGCGGGAAGTGAAAGGCCATGTGGCATTCGTCCCCCCGGCCCTCGCCAAAATACGCCACCGCGTCCTCGGGCCATTGGTTGGCCTCCGCCAGCAACATGCGGTCGCCGTATTTTTCATCCACATGCCGGCGCAGGCGCTTCAACGCCACGTGGGTTTCCGGCAGGTTTTCGCAACTGGTGCCCTCGCGTTCGTAAAGGTAGGGCACCGCGTCCAGCCGCAGCCCGTCCACGCCCAGGTCGAACCAGAAGTCGATCACCTTGACCATCTCGTCATACAGCTCCGGGTTCTCCCAGTTGAGATCGGGCTGGTGGGAAAAAAACCGGTGCCAGTAGTAGGCACCCGCCACGTCGTCCCACGCCCAGTTGGAGACTTCGATGTCCTTGAAGATGATGCGCGCGTCCTTGTATTGGTCGGGCGAATCGCTCCAGACGTAGTAATTGCGCCAGCGGCTGCCCGGCTTGGCCCGCCGCGCCCGCTGAAACCACGGATGCTGGTCGGAGGTGTGGTTGAGGACCAGTTCGGTGATGACGCGCAAACCGCGCCGGTGCGCCTCGCGCAGGAACACCTTGAAGTCGCCCAGCGTGCCATACATCGGGTGCACGTCGAAGTAATCCGCGGTGTCGTAGCCGTCATCCTTGAGTGGCGAGGGATAAAACGGCAGCAGCCAGAGCGCGGTGACGCCGAGATCCTTGAGGTAATCCAGCCTGGACGTCAGGCCGCGAAAGTCGCCGATGCCGTTGTCGTCGCTGTCGGCGAAGGCGCGGACGTGCAGTTCGTAAATGACGCCGCTCTTATACCAGAAGGGATCGGGCGGCAGGCCGGCGGAGTTGGCAGATGCGTCGCTCATGATTTTGCGGCCGGCCGGGCCGGTTGCCCATGCGACAGTTCGGCCCGCGTGCGCGGCAGGCTGTCCGGATGGGTGCGTTGCAGGAAATCGACCAGCTTCTCGCGCACAAGGCAACGCAAATCCCACGCAGCCGAGGCATCGGCGGCGCTGACCAGCACCCGCACTTCCAGGACGTTTTCCTTCGAGTCGGTCACCTGAATGCCTTTGACGCGTCCGTCCCACAACTTGGTCCCGGCCAGGACGCGGTCGAGTTCCTCCCGCAGCGCCGACACCGGCACGGTGTAGTCGGTGTAGAGATAAACCGTCCCCAGCAAATCCGCCGAAATGCGGGTCCAGTTCTGGAACGGCTTCTCGATGAAGTAATTGATGGGCACGATGAGCCGGCGCTGGTCCCAGATCAACACCACCACGTAGGTGAGTGTGATCTCCTCAATCCGCCCCCACTCGTTTTCCACGATCACGACGTCGTCGAGACGGATGGGCTGGGTCATCGCAATTTGAAAGCCCGCAAGCACGGTGGCAATGCTGCGCTGGGCCGCGAAGCCCACGATGATGCCGGCCACTCCCGCCGAGGCCAGAAGGCTGGTGCCCAGTTGCCGCACCGCATCGAACACCATCAACATCGACGCGGTCGTGAACAGAATGATGACCACGATCGCAATCTTCTTCAGCACCTTGACCTGCGTGTAAACCTTGCGCGCCTCCAGGTTGTCCTTCACGTCGATCCGGAACTGGGCCAGGACGGCTTCCTCCACGGCATTCACGAGCTGAAACAGAATGAAGCCGATGGCGCCGATCAGGAGCAGGCTCGCGGCCTGTTTGAAAAACTCGTGCGAGGTGACGGACAAATTGAGCGCTGGCACGACAAAAATCACCGCCAGCAGCGGAATGATGAGCCGGATGGCGCGCACGACCACGGCGACGAGCACATCGTCCCACTTGCTGTCCGTCCCCGCCGTCCAGCGGTGCAGTTCGAGTTCCACCACGCGGATCATCCGGAAGAGAAACCAGAACAACGCGATGACGGAGCCCGCATTCTTCAGCCAGCGCGCCAGCGTGGCGAGGAACACCAGTTCAAACACCGGCCGCACGAACAAAATCGTCAGGGCCGCATAAACGCCCCAGGCCCACACCAGCAAGGTCAGGGGCGGCAACACGGCTTCCAGGGCCAGCCGCGCCCATGGCGCCCCCTTGGTTTTGTCGCTGGCGGCGGCTTCCTTGGCCGGCAGCGACTTCAACGTCCGGCGCATCAGCCAGCGCATCCCCTGCGCCACAATCACCACCAGCACCAGCGTGCCGGCGCACGCCAGCAACTGCACCCACGCAATCCCCCAAAACGCCACGTTCCACACCCAGCGTCCAAAAATCGCCGCGAGCAGATTGCCCACCAGTTGCAGACCGCTGTTCAACGCCGCATCGTCCATCTCTGCGGCGCGCGCCGCGGGGACCATGACGAGACTGCCCAAGGTCAGAAACATCCACGCCCAGTTCCGGAGGGAACGGCGCGTTGTTAAAGCTGATGGATGTGTTTTGTAATGGTTCAATTTCGATTCCATGCCTGGCCTAGAGTTTCTCTCACGGGGGCGGCGGGCGTTGGAACCATTCCGGTTCGTGCCGGCGCGCCGGACTTTGTCCACCTCGAGCCTGGGTTGCCCGGCAGACCATTGACCTCGCTCGCAACCAGCCGTCGGATCATTCTCCCCAAATGAAGTCCAACTCCACCGAACAATCTCAAGGCCGGCCCGCAGCGACGCGCCCAGTCTAAATCGCGGACCACAGAAATGCAAAGCTCCGTTGCCATCGGCGGAATTTTTCGCGCCGCGATCCCGGCTGGAAACCGTGGCGCGCCCGGCGGAAAAATCCGCCCCGGAGCAAAAGTTCATCTCGCCCGGACTTGTTCCACGCCGGGCCCCGACCTATAAACGTATGGAAAGCACATGAAAGCCAAACCGCCCCGCCCCGCCGCCCCGTCCCGGAAACGGATCCTGCTCGTGGACGATCATCCGCTGATGCGCGAAGGCATCTCGCAATGGATCGCGCGCGCCGGCGATCTGGAAGTGTGCGGCGAGGCGGAGACGGCCGCCGAAGCCCTCCAGCTCACCGGCCGGCTCAAACCGGATTTGGTGCTGACGGACATTTCGCTGCCGGGCCGGAACGGCATCGAGTTTCTCAAGGACCTCCGCGCCCAGCATCCGCGCGTGCCGGCGCTGGTCCTCTCCATGCACGATGAAAACCTTTACGCCGGCCGGGCCCTGCGCGCCGGCGCGCGCGGCTACATCATGAAGCGCGCCGGCGGCGAACGCGTCTTGCAGGGAATTCGCGAGGTGCTCGCCGGCCGCATCGCGTTGAGCGCGGACATGGCCACGCAGCTCCTCGAGGAATACTCCGGCGTGTGGCGCCAGTCCTCCAAGCGGCCCCTGCCCCAGCTCACGGACCGCGAGTTTGAAGTCCTCTCCCTCATTGGCGAGGCCAGGAGCAACCGCGAAATCGCCGCGCAATTGCACCTGAGTCCCAAGACCGTCGAAACCCATCGCCTGAACCTGATGCGCAAGCTCAAGGTGACCAACGCCGCGCAGCTCATGCGTTTTGCGCTCCAATACGCGGAGGCCGCGGCCGCCGGCGACGCGCCAGCCGTATGAGCCGGCGTCCTCAACCCCGCCGGCGGCGCCGCGCAACCCGGAAGGACCGCTTTGAAACCGTGTTCGCCGCGAATCCGATGCCGATGTGGATTTGCGATGCTGAGTCGCTCCGCCTGCTGGCCGTGAACCGCGCGGCGCTGGCGCTCTACGGATTGACGCGCGCCCGCTTCCTGCGGCGCGCCGTGCAGGAAATCATGCCGCCGGCGGAAACGGCCCGCTGGCTGGACGCCTTGAAACGGCTTAAGCCCAACGGTGCACCCGGCCTCGCCCGCTGGCGCCTGCCCCGGCCGGATGGTTCCAGTTTCACCGCCGATGTTTCGCTTTCCCGTTTGCGTTTCCGCAACCGCCCGGCGTGCCTCGCGGTGATCACCGACCAGACGGCGCGCAACACCACCGAGGAGGAATTGCGTTCGGCAACCCGCACGCTGGAACAGCGCGCCATCGAACGCACGGCGGAACTCGAGGCGGTGAACAAGGCGTTGCGCGCGGAGATGACTAGGCGCAGCGAATTGGAAAACGAACTGCTCAACGTCAGCGAGCGCGAACAGCGCCGCATCGGGCGCGATTTGCACGACGGCCTGTGCCAGATCACCACCGCCACGGCGATGATGTGTGAAGCCCTGGAACGCGATCTGCGCGAAAGTTCGCTCCCGCACTTCAGCCGCACCGCCCGCCGCATCACCCGGCTGATCCAATCGGTCAGCGACGAGGCGCGGCGGCTCGCGCACGGTTTGAGCCCGGTGGGCATGGACGCCGAGGGGCTTATGGACGCGCTCGCCAACCTCGCACGCTCGACGAAGCGATTGTTTCACGTCGCCTGCCACTTCGAATGCGCGGAGCCCGTCTTGATCGCTGACCATGCCACGGCCATCCACCTGTTCCGCATCGCGCAGGAGGCCGTCAACAACGCCGTCCGCCACGCGAAACCCGGCCGCATCCGCCTCCGCCTGCAACGCAGCGTGGACGGGCTGCGGTTGACGGTCACCGACAACGGCCGCTGGCTGCCGCCCAAACCGCGGGCCGGACGCGGCATGGGCCTGCATGTCATGGGCTACCGCGCCCACAAAATCGGCGGCACCCTGCGCATCGAACCCCGGCAAAACCGCGGAACCACCGTCCTCTGCCACGTCCCCGCCGCGGCGGCCCAACCAGACGCCGCATAGCCCGCCATTGCCCGGCCGGCGCCAGCACCGGCAGCCTCGCGGCTCAGCAATTCTCCCGCACCGTTCAGCCTGCGGCTGACCGGCACTTCCGCACCGCATCCCATTGCGCCACGCGAAACGACGTCTCATCGTGGGTTGGTGCCACGGCCCGCCCGGCCGTGGTGGAGCGATGAAACGAAAAACCCCATCCGTTGCCTGCGCCGGCAGGCCCCGGGCGCGTTCGCGCCCCCGCTGCCGTCGCATTTTCGTGGTCGAGCGCAATCTCCTCATGCGCACGGCCATTGCCAGCTGGGTGAGCCGTTTTCCCGACCTGCGGATCTGCGGCCAGGCGGCCACCCGCCACGGCGCCGAAAAAGCAATCGGCCAACTGCATCCCGACCTGGTCGTCACGGAGATTCTCCGCAAACAGGACGTGGGCTTCATTCGCAGCCTGCACCGGCGGCATCCGCGGCTCCCGATTCTGGTTTTCTCCATTCAGGACGAAGCCCGCTACGCCACCCGCGCGCTGGCGGCCGGCGCGTGCGGCTACCTCGTCAAAGGAGTGGACGGTCCGGGGCTCGTGAACGGGATCCGCGCCGCACTGAAGCTGCGTCCCTGGCCGGTTGCCCCGCGCCAACCGGCGACCGCCAACGACGGCCTGGAATCCCTCCGCGAAGCGGAATAACCCTGAACCATGCGGCGACACTTGACCGCGCCGGGGACGCGGCGGAAGCTGTTGCGCTGCGAGAAAGGAAAACCTTATGGCCACCAAAAAACGAACCGTTCGTAAAAACACCAGTGGAACCGTCCAACAGCCGTTCACCATCAAAGCCCCGGCGGCGTTGCGGGTTTTGCTGGCAGGCGACTTCACCCTGTGGCAGGCCAACGCCATCCCGATGAAAAAGGGCGCGGACGGCCTGTGGCACACCGACGTGGAACTCGCGCCGGGCACCTATCATTACCGGTTCATCGTGGACGGCGAATGGCAGAACGATCCCGAATGCACGCTGCACGTGCCGAATGTTTACGGCACCACCAACAGCGTGCGCGAGGTCCGGTGAACGTTGGTCGGTGATGTGATCGTGATGCGCGGTCCGCGTGCGACCGCGACGTGGCGTTCAGAAAATCCAGGAGCGTTTCTTTGGTGTTTCTTGTCAACTGGGGCAGCCATTTGATGGTGCGCTTTCAGGAGCGTCCATGGGACGGCTAGAAGATTCGTATTTTTAATTGCAGAGACCGTTCTTCAGGCTATTCTCTAATCACAACAAGGGAAGAGTATGAAGACTCCGTCTGTGATTCTCCTCACGCTTCTTGCCTCCGGCTGGTTGTTCTTGGCGTTGGCTTCAGACCAAGTGGTGCTCCAATTCGAGCCCGGTGGTGACACGGGCCGGGTGCGGCTGCATTCCCAATTTGCGCTACCGGTAAGTTCAATGTATCCCGAATACATCGTCCAGCGCAGTTCCGACCTGCGCACTTGGACCAATGTGGCTGGGCCCGTAAGTGGCAGCGTCGGCGTGTCCGACGAAACCTTGCGCGTGCCGGTGCCCTCGCTGGGCGACCACGCCTTTTATCGGGTGGTTGCCACAACAAAGATCAAGCCCACTGCCAACGAGTTGGGCGAGGCGGTCTTCGGATATGCCACGGCTTTCAGTCAGCAACTTCAAAGCTTGGGCCAGTTGTCGGTTGCCGAGTTTGCGCAGCGCTACAGTCTGACCAACCAGTATTTGTCCCAGATCACCTTCGACCCGACCACAGCTGAGTTCTGGAGCGAATTCAACACTGACCCCGCGGTTTATAACGCCACCAATTCCCCGTATTATTGGCGTTACGTTGATTATCGGCTCAATCCGGCGGAGTTCGCCGTCCTTCAGACAAACGGCTTCGTGGTCAGCCAGCGGATGGAGCGGGAAAGTTTCGCGGATGTTTACTACGACATCTACACGGAGGACCTCCCGGTGTTCGTCTCCACGGACTCCATTCTCCATGCGTGGCATCGCTCATTTGACACCATGTTGGAGGAGATTGAGGAGACCCGGCTCAAGGACCAATTGTCCGACATCCTCGTTTCCATGGCCGCGCAGGTGCCCAGCCTTTGGTCGCAATCGGCGGGCACCGCCATGGGCAACGGCGTCCTCGATGCGGACTATTTCCTGGCCGTCGCCCGGTCGCTGGTCAGTGGCGCCAACAACTACGGGTCGCTGGGACAAAGCGCCCGGGTCAGCGCCACCCTGAACGCCATCAACAACCAGCAGCCGGCCACGATCAACCTTTACGGCGAATCTCGAGTGGTGGATTTCTCGCAGTTCACAGTCCGCGGCCATTACGTCAACTCGGTGACCCTCCAACGGTATTTCCGCACCATGATGTGGTGCGCGCTGGCTGACTTCCGTTATGCTGGATTCTCCACGGGCGTGCCCGCGCCCGGCCAGACCAACACGCTGCGCGAGTTGTCCGGATGCGTGGCCCTGAACTTTCTCGCTCAGGGTTCCGGCCAGTTCACCAACTGGCTCCAGTTAAATCGCACTTTGGAAATGTTCGTCGGCACCACGGACTCGCTGAATCTGGCGCAGTTGAATGACCTGCTGTTTGCCGCTGGAATTTCTTCTCCCGCGAACCTGCCCGACCAGGCATCGCTGACAAATTTGCAGGCCCGGCTCATGTCCGGCGACTTGGGAATGCAGCAGGTGACGAGCGGATACTACTGGTCGCCACTCGGGCCCGGTCAGGTGAAGCTGCCGCGCTCCTTCGCCTTCATGGGGCAGCGATTTGTGCCGGACACCTGGGCGTTGGGCAAATGCACCTTCGATGACATTCTCTGGGATGATCCGAACGCCAACGGCATTCTCTTCGGCAAGGTGCTGCGACGGGTTCCCAGCGCGCTGGATGTCGCCTTCACAACGCTGGGGAACAGCCAGATTGTCCCGGAACTTGCCGCGCGCATCGCCAACACGAATGGACATCCTTGGCGGGATGGCATGTTCTACCAGCACAACCTTGGCGCGGCCCGGAACACGATCGATTTGCAGCCAGCTTCCGCCTGGACCAACAGCATTTACCTGCGCTGGCTGGCCTGTCTCCGCGAACTGTCCACGCCCACCACCGGCCCCGAGTTTCCCCAAGCCATGCGCACCCGGCCGTGGGCCATGAAGACGCTCAACACCCAACTGGCTTCGTGGACGGAACTCCGGCACAACGCAATCCTTTACGCCGAGCAATCCTACACGCCGATGCTCATTTGCTCGTATCCGGCGGGTTATGTCGAGCCGCGGCCGGCTTTCTACCAACGCATGCGGGAAATGGCACTGGCAACCAAGGAGGTCCTCGCCACCCTTTCGACCAACGGCGTTTTTACCTACGAGCACTACACGAATGACCTTCCCTTTTATGTCACCGTCAGCGGTGCCACCCTGTATGCCAACCGCCTGGCAACCATGGACAGTTTTGCCCAGACTGCGGACACGCTTCGCAGCATTGCCGAAAAAGAGTTGAGCCGCACCCCGCTCTCCTCGGGCGAGGTGTATTTTCTCCAATCGCTTGTCGAGTTCAACTGTGCGGGAGAACGCACCTACAGCGGTTGGTATCCCTCCTTGTTCTACGAACCCGGCAAAGAATATCTCCCGCCCGACGCGCAGTTCAATTTTCCAAGCGGGGAAAACCAGGGTTCAGACTTCTGGGATCCGCTGGTGACCGATGTGCACACCGACCCCGCGGATCCGATCGTCGGCGATCCGGGTTCGATTCTGCATGAGGGCGTGGGCAATGTTCAGTTGTTGATGATTGCCGTGGATTGTGGCCCGGGCGATCTCGCCGTTTATGCGGGGCCGGTCTTGAGCCACTACGAGTTTGAATTGGGCCCGACCACACGCATGACCGACGCTCAATGGAAGAATCTGGTGACCACGGACAGTTTGCCCTCGGCGCCAGAATGGACCCACAGCTACCTCGTGCCCAAACCTTGACACACCGCCACCGCCGCACCGCGTTGCAACCCACGCTTACACCGGAGCGCAGAAACCCCTTCCACCTTCAACTAAAGCCATGCTGTTAGAGCGGTTCAAACAATGTCGTAGCCGTCGGGTTATTCGCCGGCCCCTCACCCGGCCTTCGGCCACCCTCTCCCCATCGGATGGGGAGAGGGACGGGGTGGGGGGCTGCTGCCGTCAGGACGGCTATAGTATTTATGAAACTGCTATAGATGAGAAGGCAGAGCTTCATCGCCGTGCAATGAGTTAGGTCCGCTGCTTGTGCAAACCACATACTCATCCTCCCTCGTGTCCGCCTCCGCTGTTATCGCCCACGGCTTCACCCTCGGCCCCAATCTGGCCGATCGCAAACATCACATCTGCGTCCTCAATACCGCGGTGAAAGCTTCCTGGCCAGCTTGAGCACGTCGTCGTGCGTCCCGCCGATCAGGCCGTAACGCCGCACTTCCGTGCCGTCGGCGGGCGCGAGGGAGACGGCGATGGTGTCGGTGTGCACATCCAACCCGATGCACAGCGCGGGGCCGGGCCTGACGGGTGGGTGGCAGGGTTCGGGACGCACGTCCGCGGCGGGCTTGGCCGCGCGGCGGGCTTGGCCGCGCGGCGGGTTTGGCGCTGGACGGGCGGGGCCGGGCGGAGTAGATAGGTCTTCATGGTGGCTGCTCTTCGTATCTTGGTTGTCGGGGGCGTGAGTCCCACAACTAGTGGCTCGGCGCTGCTCCCGCGGCG
>DASTWL010000011.1 GCA_035765895.1 Verrucomicrobiia bacterium
GGCGTCATCGTAGCGTTTGGCTTGTGGCACCGGCGTCGCCGCAGTCGTGTGCTTGGGTTCAGCAGTCTTGAGCTTGTTCATGTGCGCTTTCTGTTAGCGCACCGCCCCCAAGGTGTCCATCAAACCGGGTGAGGCCCAGGCCTCATGACAAACGGAACATCACCAGCGTGATCTCCGAAGAAAGAGGCAATCTGAATCGAGATTCCAGTTGCGAACAAAAGCACTTTACTGCTCAGCCGGGCTTTCATCAATCATCTGTTAAAACTCATCACGCGCGGTGACATATTCTGTTACATTACGACTTCAAAAACTCATCCAGCGCTGCCTTGGTCACGCGCCAGGTCGAGCCGATTTTTTTGCCCTTGAGATCGCCTTTTTCGAGCGTCGCCAGCACGTCGGCTTCGGCAACGCCGAGAACCTGGGCGACTTCCGGAACGCCCATCAGTTCCGGAATGCCGCTGATGACGGGCGGCACGTTCGGAGCCGGGACCGCGGCGGGTGTGGTTTGGGCGGCGCCCATGGCCGCCATCATTTGCTGGCCCATCGCGAGGCCGGCGCCCAATCCCGCGGCGGTGCTGGCCATGCCCGCGCCTTCGCCGCCGCCTTTGCCCATGGCTTCGGCCATCTGGAACTTCACGTAATCGTTCAGGTTGCCAATGGCCGCCATGCTGGACCGTTTGTCGATGGCCTGCTCGACCTCCGGCGGCACGGACACGTTCTCGACGATGAAACTGCCGAGTTCGATGCCGTATTTCGCCGCGATGGCGGGGTTGATGGCCGGCAGCAGCGCCTCGCCCAATTCGGCGTAGCGCGCCGCGACGTCGAGCACGGGCACCTTCGCCGAAGCCAGTGCGTCAGTGAACACGCTGACAATGCGGGAGCGCATCGTATCGGCGAATTCATCAAGCCGGAAGTTGTCGTCCGTGCCGGCCACTTCCTTGAGGAACGTCTTCACGTCCACAACGTGGAAATCGTAGGTGCCGTAGGCGCGCGCGCGGACGATGCCGAAATCGGGATCACGCAGCATGATGGGGTTCGCGGTGCCCCACTTGTTGCCGGTGAAGAGGCGCGTGTTGA
This sequence comes from Verrucomicrobiia bacterium, assembly GCA_035765895.1. Taxonomy (NCBI): domain Bacteria; kingdom Pseudomonadati; phylum Verrucomicrobiota; class Verrucomicrobiia; species Verrucomicrobiia bacterium. Next base: position 1,078 of record DASTWL010000011.1, read on the forward strand.
CGAAATACACGTCGGCCTTGAACGGTGATTCGAGGCCGTATTTCCAGCCCTTGAGCGTGGAAAGGATCGGGATGTTGTCGGTGACCAGCGTGTGCTTGCCGGGGCCGAACGTGTCGCCGAACTGGCCAAGATAGATGAACTGCGCCGTCTGGCTTTCGCGGACGATGAGCTGCGCGCCGCGCTTGATTTCCTTGTCCTCGTCGGGGAAGCGCCACGAGATGGTGTCGCGCGAGTCGTCCTGCCACTGGATGATTTCCAGGAACTGCGTTTTGAGATAATCCATCAGGCCCATGATGATTTCCTTCGGTTGTGCGGTTGAACGTTGGCGGAATCATCCGCGAATCGGCGGCCGGCGAAAGTATAAAGTTATGGGGCAATTGTAGCCCGGCGCGCGCGCTTCGGTGCGACACCAACTGACATGTTGCTAATTGTGCTCGTTCCTTGACGCAAATCAATTTCGGGCGCGGCGGAACCGGGTATCTGTGCTGGTGCAAGACGATCTATGCGATCGCGGGCGCCGCCTGAAAAAAGCGTCTGAACCACGCCACGAACCCCGCGAATCGCGCGCCGCCCCGGATTCCGGGGCGGCTTTTTGTTTCTGCGGGCAGAACAGCACGATGATGCACGAAGTTCGCCAAGCGTCCGGGGGCGCGCCAGCCCTCTGACGCTTTGGGCGGCGGGACGATGAAACCGAAAATGACGCCAAATACGCGAACGGGATTTTGGTTTTATTTACGCATGGTTTGCGGTTCGAATGAATGGCGCGGATTTGATGCAACGTCTTCAGCGTTGATGAATGGGTGGCGACGATTTCCCAGTGTGGCCCGCCGCCCGTCAGGCTTGGGCCGCGGCCAACTTGGGGCAGAGGGATGGAATGCTGTTGGGATTTGCGGATGCGGCCGCCGTTGTGCCGGAGGCACGATCGAGATTAGCCAGACACGAAGTGTCTGGTTGAGTCGGAACAGGATTCACGTCCCGGAGGGACGATGGAAATGTTGTGCCAATGTTCCACCGTCCTTTCAGGACGAGATGATTTTTTGGGCGCGCTACCAGCCACAATGTGGCTGGCTAATTTCCGATTGTCCCTTCGGGACGAAGCGGAGCGCTGTCAGGAGCGCAATAGGGTGGGGCGAGTGTCCCCACGAGGCGGGGCGAACGCGTAAAGATGGATCAACGACGGCGCGCGAGGACGCTCGCCCCACCGAAAATGCCGCCCGCCTGGTGATGATTCCACCGCCCATCATCCAACGGATTCTTTTTCCCGTGATCCTCTTCCTGGGAACACTGCTCGGCAAATACCATGGAACGAACTGGCCGGGCTGCCCCGCCCGCTGCACCGGCGTTTGACCTTCCCCCCGACATTTAGGCCGGGCTGAGCGAGAAGATTATGGATTGAGGTTGATGGTTTCGGTGTGAGGAAGCAAATCGATTTGGTGGTATGCGGCCGAGGCTGCTATGAGGACGGATTTGGTTGTATTCTTGGCGCCAGCGTTCGATGAGGAGGCGGGCTTCATTTAAGGTGGTGAACCAGTGTCCGTTGAGGCATTCATTACGGAACTTGCCGTTGAAGCTTTCGATGAAAGCGTTCTGCGTGGGCTTGCCTGGGGTGGTGAAGTTTAATTTTACGCCGTGTTTCTGGGCCCAGTCGTGGAGGATTTTGCCGGTGAACTCTGGCCCATTGTCCACGGTGATGGCCCGTGGCAGGCCATGAGCTTTGGCCAGCTGTTCCAGCACCCTGATGACCCCGTGACCGCCGATGCTGTGATCCGTCCAAAGGGCTGGGCACTGGCGGGTGAAGTCATCCACGATGGTCAGCGTGCGGAACCGGCGGCCATTGGCGAGTTGGTCATGGATGAAGTCCATGCTCCAGCGTTCGTTGGGTCGGGTGGCGGATGGCAGGGGCACCCGGAGCACGGCGGGGAGTTTCTTGCGGTGTTTGCGACGCAAGGAAAGCTGTTCTTCCCGATAGAGCCGTTCAGTGCGCTTGTGATTGATGACCACGCCTTCAGCGCGCAGCACATCATGGAGCATCATCGGGCAGCCCCAGCGAGGATGTTCTGCCGCCAGCTCTTTGAGCCGGTTACGCTCGGTCGTGTCGTTTTTGGGCTGGGGTTGATATTGCAGGCTGGAACGGTTCCAGCCGGTGAGGCGGCAGGTGCGACGTTGGGATAGCCCAAAGCTCTGGATGGCGTCAGTCATGGCGGAGCGGCGAGCTTTGGGCGTTAGAACTTTTTTGCGAGGAGATCCTTGAGGACCATCATGTCGAGCGCCTGGTCAGCCACGAGCTTCTTGAGCTTGCGGTTTTCGTCCTCCATAAGGCGGAGGCGCTTGGCTTCGCTAACTTCAAGGCCGCCGAACTTGTGCCGCCACTTGTAGAAGGTGGCTTGGCTGACACCGTGCCGACGGCAGAGATCGGCGACGGAAGCGCCGGCTTGATGTTCTTTGAGGAGTTGAATGATCTGTTCTTCGGTATGTCGTGTTTTCATGTTGAGCTTTGTGCCGCATTCGCGGCTCATTCTCAACTCATACCCGGCCTAAAGTCAGGGGGAAGGTCACCAGGATTCAACAGACTGTCCAACTATTGCGATCAAAGGGTGAAATTCATACGAAGCGAGACCGCCAGATTTGCTCACTCCGGGATTTGAACAACAGAAGAGTGAGATAGGACTGTCATCCTTGTCGCGTCCCTGAAGAACGTCTGGGAAGTCCGTGCGCTTAACTTCTTTCAGAATTTCAGCTACCCCGTAGGATTGCGCGATTTTTACTTCGAGTCGCAGCCCCTTCTCCGGACTGTAGTGGAGGACACCAAAATGCTCTGGCTTTTCAGTTCCAAAAATCCACCAGCGTCCTTCAAAAGTTCTCGACTCTTTCACTGAAAGGTTTCAATTCTTCACCCCCGCCAACTCCTCCTCAAAATCCACAATCTCTTTGATCTGCACCAGAAACCAGCGGTCGATTTTGGTGAGGTTGAAAATCTCCTCGATGGTGAAGCCGGCGCGCAGGGCGTGGCGGATGAAGAAGATGCGTTCGGCGTTGGGCACGCTCAGTTTGCGGCTGATGACGTCGCGCGGGAGGATATCGCGGTCGCCGTAAAGTTCGGTGCCGATGCGCCAGGGTTTGCCGTCGCCGCCCAGGCCGCTGCGGCCAATCTCCAGCGAGCGCAGGCATTTTTGCAGGCTTTCCTTGAACGTGCGCCCGATGGCCATGGCTTCGCCGACGCTTTTCATCTGCGTGGTGAGCGTGGGATCGGCTTGCGGGAATTTCTCGAAGGCAAAGCGCGGGATCTTCGTGACGACGTAGTCAATGCTCGGCTCGAAGCTCGCCGGCGTTTCGCGCGTGATGTCGTTCTTGAGTTCGTCGAGCAGATAGCCGACGGCGAGTTTGGCGGCGATTTTCGCGATGGGAAAGCCGGTGGCCTTGGACGCCAGCGCCGAGCTGCGGCTGACGCGCGGGTTCATCTCGATGATGACCATGCGTCCGGTGTCGGGGCTGACGCCGAACTGGATGTTCGAGCCGCCGGTTTCGACGCCGACGGCGCGGATCACGGCGAAGCTTTGGTCGCGCATGATCTGGTATTCCTTGTCGGTGAGCGTCTGGATGGGCGCGACGGTGATGGAATCGCCGGTGTGGACGCCCATCGGGTCGAAGTTCTCGATGGAGCAGATGATGACGCAGTTGTCGGCCTTGTCGCGCATGACTTCCATCTCGTATTCCTTCCAGCCGAGGAGGGATTCTTCGATGAGAATTTCGTTCACGGGCGAAAGCTCGATGCCGCGTTTGGCGATCTCTTCGAATTCGTCGCGATTGTAGCCAATGCCGCCGCCGGTGCCGCCGAGCGTGAACGCGGGACGAATGATGAGCGGAAAGCGTCCGATCTTTTCGGCGATGGCGCGGGCTTCATCCATGTTGTGTGCGACACCGGAAATCGGCACGTCGAGTCCGATGCTCAACATGAGTTCCTTGAACGCAAAGCGATCTTCGCCTTTGTGAATGGCCTCGGGCTTGGCGCCGATCATCTCGACGTCGTGCCGGGTGAGGGCGCCGTTTTTGTGCAGGGCCATGGAGGTGTTCAACGCCGTCTGGCCGCCGAGCGTCGGGAGCAAAACGAGTTTGCCCTGGGCGCCGATGCGTTTCATCTCCTCCTTCTCGCGCAGAATGATTTTTTCCACCGCCTCGGGCGTGATGGGTTCGATGTAGGTGCGGTCGGCGAACTCCGGGTCGGTCATGATGGTGGCCGGGGTGGAGTTCACGAGAATGACGCGGTAGCCTTCTTCCTTGAGGGCTTTGCACGCCTGGGTGCCGGAGTAATCAAACTCGCACGCCTGGCCGATGATGATCGGGCCGGCGCCGATGATGAGGACGCTGTGGATGTCGGTTCTTTTTGGCATCTGGAAACTTTTTTGATTCCGGGCGCTGAATTCCGATTTCACGTGCGGCGGCTGGGGACAGCCGCGCTCCGGAACAGGAGCGCCGAAACCGGGCGGCAAATTAACGGCCGGCGGCGGCGGTGTCAGCAGTTTTCCCCGTTCACTGTTGAATTTCACTTCTTCCTTTGGCCGGGACGCTGGATTAAAGTTCCACCATGTGTTGTCGCGTGCGTTGTTTGCTGGGGTTGCTGGTCCTGTTGACCGGCGGGATGGCCCTGCGCGCAGCCCCTTCGCCGGCCGAAACCAAGGCCTTCAATGCCGCCGCACTCTCCTTCCAGGGCGGCTGGTGGGAACGGGCCAGCAACGAGCTGGACGACTTCACCCAGCATTTCCCGCAATCCGAACTGCTGCCCAAAGCGGTCCTGTTGAGGGCCCAGGCGCGCATCAACCTCAAGGATTTTGACGGCGCGATCGAATTGCTGCAGGCGCATCAGGCCGCCGCCGGGCCGCTGGCGGACGATTATCTGTTCTGGCTGGCGGAGGCGCATTTCCAGAAGGGAGAGCTGGCGGCGGCCGCCGACCTGTTCAGCCAGTTCGCGCGAACGTATGCCAAATCGCCCCGCCTGCTGGAAGCGGTGGTCACCGAGGCGGCGGCGCGCGCACGGCTGGAACAGTGGCCGCAGGTGGGCGAGCTGCTGGGCGGCGCGGACAGCGCGTTCCGCCGGCTGGCGCCCAATTCCCCCGGCGCGTTGTCAGCCATTCAAGGCTGGTTGCTGCTGGGCGAGTCCCTGTTTCGGCAGGGCCGTTATGCCGACGCCGAAAAAGCCCTGGCGCCACTGACCGAGGCGCGACTGGCCGACACGCAGGCGTGGAAGCGCGACTACTTGCTGGCGCAGATTCAGCGCGCGGCCGGTCATCTGGATGAGGCGCTGGCCACGGCGCGCAACCTGACGAAGCTGACGAACCAGCCGTCCATGATGGCCGAAGGCGTGGCATTGCAGGCCAAAATCCTCGAAGACCAGGGGCAGGTGACGAACGCCATTGCCGTCTGGCAGTTGAATGTCACGGCGAACGTGCCGGTCGAGCGCCAGCGGGAGGCGTTGCTGCGCGTGAGCGATTTGTGGCTGACGCAAAGCCGCATCGGGGATGCGTTGCAGACGCTCGGCACCTTTCTGAACACCGCCACGAACTCCCCCGCGGCCGACATTGCCTGGCTGGCCATGGGCGAATTGCGGCTGCGGCGGTATCTGCTGACGAATGCCCCGACAGGAACCAACGTCACGGCCGGTGCCGCCACGAATCTCGTGGCCGACGCGTTGCAGGCGTTTGACACCCTGCTGACGAAATTTCCCGGCACGTCGCTGGCGGGGCGGGCACAGTTCGGGCGCGGCTGGTGTTTCTGGTTTGAGCAACGGCCCGCAGACGCCGCCGCAGCGTTTGGCGCGGCTGTCAACGCGTTGCCGGCGTCCTATGAACGCAGCATGGCGCAGTTCAAGCTGGCGGACGCGTTGCTCGCGGAGAACAACTTTGCCGGCGCGCTCACCAATTACGACGCCGTCGTGGCCAGCGGCGAGGCGTTGCCGGCCGTGCGCACCAACCTCGTCGAACGGGCGTTGTATCAGGCGCTGCGGGCGGCGACGCAGGGCGGCGACAGCGCGGCGGCCAATCGTGCGATGGCCCGTTTGCTGAATGATTTTCCGAACGGCTTCCTGGCGGAGCGCAGTCTGATCGCCTACGGCAACACCGTTTCGGGCACGACCGATCCGGCGGAGGCCCGCACGGTGTTTGAAGCCTTCCTGCAAAAGCTGCCGGCCTCGGACATTGCGCCGGCGGTCCGGCTGGCCGTGGCGCGCACCTATGAGCAGGAGCGCGACTGGCCCAAGGCGGAGGCCGCCTACGCCACCTGGCTCGACGCGTATCCGGACAACCCGGCCCGGCCGCGCGCGGAATACTACCGCGCCCTCGCCACGGCGCGGTCGGGCGACGAAACGAACGCGCTGACGTTGTTCACCAACTACGTGGCGCGTTTCCCAACCAATGAGTTCGCCCCGCTCGCGCGCCTGTGGGTGGCGGACCATTACTGGCGGCAGGATGACTTTGTGAACGCGGAGCTGAATTACCAGCTGCTGTTCAAGACGCATCCGACTTCGGACCTGCGCTACGAGGCCCAGTTGATGGCGGGCCGGGCGGCGTTTGCGCGGCGGCCCGAGGAGGCGTTGAGTTACTTCACCAATCTGACGAGCGATCCCACGTGTCCGCCAGCCATTGATGCGCAGGCATTGTTCGCCACGGGTGACGTTTACATGTTGCTGCCGGCGGCCGACAACGCGCCGGTCCGGACGAATTATTTCGAGGCGGCGGCGCGCTTCAGCAAGGTGGCGCAGCGCTATCCCAATTCGCCCCTGGCCATCCTGGCCGAAGGCAAGGCGGGGGAGTGCTATCTGCAACTGGGCGGTGGCGATCCCGTGCAATACGAATACGCGAAGCGCGAGTTTCGCAAGGTGCTCGGGGCCGCGGGGGTGGATGTCGCCACGCGTTCGGATGCCGAAGTTGGCCTCGGGCTCGCCTTCGAGAGCCAGGCGCAGCAGGCGACCGGCACCAATCAAACGCAGCTCGCGCAACAGGCGCTCGACCATTATTTGAGCGTCGTTTACGGTTCGCTGCTCGGGCCGGGCGAAAAAGCCGATCCGCTCTGGGTCAAGGAAGCCGGACTCAAAGCGTTGCGCGTGGCCGAGTCGTTGCAGGCGTGGGATCAAATCGTCAAGCTGTGCGACAAGCTGTCCGAACTGCTGCCGCCGTTGCGGCCGCAGCTGGAAAAGAAGCGGGCGCGGGCCGTTGAACTATCCGGCAAAAGTGCCGATTGAGTTCATTGACACCCGCGCGCGGCGCGCTACGTTGCCTCAGGAAGTCAATGCAAACCGATTCAGCAGTTCAGCCAGTCATTCAACTCACCGCCAGCGCGGCCGCCGAGATCCGGGGCTTGCAGCAAAAGCCGGAGAACGCGGCCAAGCACCTGCGCATTTACGTGGAGCAGGGCGGCTGCTCCGGGATGCAGTATGGCATGACCTTCGATGAACGCCGCGAGGGGGACAATGCCACGGAAATGCACGGGGTGACGGTGTTGGTGGACGGTTTCAGCGCGGGTTATCTGCGCGGCACAACTGTTGATTTTAGTGACGCCTTGACGGGCGGCGGCTTCAAGCTGACGAACCCGAACGCCCGGCACAGCTGCGGGTGTGGCAAATCCTTTGAGACGTAAGCGCTGAAACGCTTGCGCCGGAAAACCAAGCCGTTCCGTGTGATGCGGAACGGCTTTTTGCTTGGCCAGCCTCCGGTCTGGAGTATTCATTGAGCGCCACATGATCGGCAACTTGCTGCAACCAGAACTGGCGGAGTTGATTCGCAAGCGCGATTTCAACCAGCTCCGCGGCATTCTGTGCGAGTTCCCCGCGCCCGACGTGGCCGAAATCCTCGCCGACCTCAGCGCCGACGACAAAGCCATCCTGCTGCGCATCCTGCCGCATGAGCTGTCCACCGAGGTCTTTGAGTATCTTTCGCTCGATGACCAGGAGCAGTTGATCCAGGCCATGGCGACGGAGCAGGTCGTCAACATCCTGAACGACCTGCCGCCGGACGACCGCACCGCGCTGCTGGAGGAGCTGCCCTCGGCGGTGACGCAGCGATTCCTGAGCCTGCTCAAGCCCGAGGAACGCAAGATCGCCACCGACCTGCTCGGGTATCCCGAAGACTCCATCGGGCGGCGCATGACGCCCGAATACGTCTCCATCAAGCAGGGCTGGACCGTGGCGGAAGTGCTGGACCATCTGCGCCGCCAGCCCGAGCGCAGCGAGGCGATGAGCCAGTTGTATGTCGTGGACGACACCGGGCGGCTGGTGGATTACGTCCGCTTGCGGAAGGTGGTGGTTTCGGATCCACTCACGCCGGTGGTGGAGTTGTTGGAACACCAAAACCTCGCGTTGCACGCGACCGATGACCAGGAAACCGCGGTGGCGGCCTTCAAGAAATATGATGTGACCATTCTGCCCGTAATCGATTCCAAGGGCGTTCTGGTTGGCGTCGTCACGGTGGACGACGTGCTCGACGTGGCGGAAAGGGAGGCCACCGAGGACATTCAGAAGCTGGGTGGCGTGGAAGCGCTGGACGCCCCATATTTGAAAATCGGCATGTTTGAAATGTTGCGGAAACGCGCGCCTTGGCTTGCCATTCTCTTCGTCAGTGAAATGTTCACCTCCACCGCCATGGGTTACTTTGAAAAGGAAATTGAGAAGGCCGCGGTGCTCGCGTTGTTCCTGCCGTTGATTCTCTCCAGCGGCGGCAATTCCGGTTCGCAGGCAACGACGTTGATCATTCGCGCCATGGCCTTGCGCGACGTGTCGCTGCACGATTGGTGGCGGGTGTTCCGGCGGGAACTTACGGCCGGTTTGCTGCTCGGCTGCATCCTCGCCGCGCTGGGCGTGGTCCGCATTCTTTCCTGGCAGTGGCTGGGATTGAAGGATTACGGCGGCAATTATCCGAAACTGGCCTTCACCGTGGGCGGCAGCCTGGTTGGCGTCGTGTTATGGGGCAGCTTGATGGGCGCCATGCTGCCGATGCTGCTGCGCGCCTTCAAGCTCGACCCGGCCACCTGTTCCGCCCCATTTGTGGCAACCTTGGTGGACGTGACTGGCATCGTGATCTATTTCACGGTGGCCTATTACATCCTGCTCGGCCATTCGCTGTTTTAGCTTCGCCAGACACGACGCCATGGCGCTCCACCCGCTTGACCGCCCGCGCACCGCGTTTTAGTGTCTGCCGTTACGGGGAGCCGTTGGAACGGCTGAGAGTCCCGATCGCTCGGGAGACCCTTTGAACCTGATCCGGGTAATGCCGGCGTAGGAAATTGAACCTTCCCCGCCTTTCCCGAACCAGTGATGGCCATTTACCATCAACGAAAAACCATCAACTCATTTATGATCGCGACCAAAGACTCCTTCGAACCGCACAGCAGCGAACAACTGCCCGCCAGCCAACGCGTTTACGTGCCTGGCGAAATTCACGCCGATGTCCGTGTCCCTATGCGCGAAATCGCCGTGAGCGACACCAAGTCTTACACTGGCGCGATCACGAAGAACGACGCCGTGCGCGTTTATGATTGCTCCGGCCCGTGGGGCGATCCCGAATTCAAAGGCACGGTGGAAAAAGGTCTGCCCGCGCTGCGCCGCGACTGGATTCTCCAGCGCAGCGACGTCGAGGAATACGAAGGCCGCCCCGTGCAGCCGATCGACGACGGCTATCTGTCCGACAAACATCGTTCGCTCTCCAACGCCAAGCGCCAGGACGAAACCGGTTATCGCCTCGAAGGCCTGACTGCTCCGCGCCGCCAGCCGCTCCGCGCGAAAGCCGGCAAGGTCGTCACGCAGCTCGCCTACGCCCGCGCGGGTATCATCACGCCCGAGATGGAATACATCGCCATCCGCGAGAACATGGGCCGGGCAAAGATTGCCGAGATGGCGAAAGACATCGTCCGCAACGACCTCAACAAACAACATTCCGGTTCGAGCCAGTTAGGTAATAGCGAATATACTCCCGGCGTCTTCCGTCGTTTTCCTCAGCGCATCCCTGCGCAAATCACTCCCGAATTCGTCCGCAGCGAAATCGCCGCCGGCCGCGCCATCATTCCGTCCAACATCAATCACCCGGAACTCGAGCCGATGATCATCGGCCGCAACTTCCTCGTGAAGATCAACGCCAACATCGGCAACAGCGCCGTCGCGTCGAGCATCGAGGAGGAAGTGGAAAAGATGCGCTGGGCCACCAAGTGGGGCGCGGACACCGTCATGGATCTTTCCACTGGCAAGAACATCCACGCCACGCGCGAATGGATTCTCCGCAACTCGCCCGTGCCCATCGGCACTGTGCCGATTTATCAGGCGCTCGAAAAAGTCGGCGGCAAAGCCGAGGACCTCACGTGGGAAATTTTCCGCGACACCCTCATCGAACAGGCCGAGCAAGGCGTGGATTACTTCACCATTCACGCCGGCGTGTTGCTGCGCTTCGTGCCGCTCACCGCCAACCGCATGACCGGCATCGTTTCGCGCGGCGGCAGCATCATGGCCAAATGGTGTCTCGCGCATCACCAGGAGAATTTCCTCTACACCCACTGGGACGACATCTGCGACATCATGGCCGCGTATGACGTTTCGTTCAGCATCGGCGACGGCCTCCGTCCTGGCTCAATTGCCGACGCCAACGACCAGGCGCAATTCGGCGAACTCCAGGTGCAGGGCGAACTCACCCGGCGCGCGTGGGCCAAAGGCGTGCAAGTCATGAACGAAGGCCCGGGTCACGTGCCCATGCACATGATCGAGGAAAACATGGCCAAGCAACTCGAGTGGTGCGGCGAAGCACCATTTTACACGCTCGGGCCGCTCACCACCGACATCGCGCCCGGCTACGACCACATCACCAGCGGCATCGGCGCGGCGATGATCGGCTGGTATGGCTGCGCGATGCTCTGCTACGTCACGCCCAAGGAACATCTTGGCCTGCCGAACAAGAAAGATGTGAAAGACGGCGTCATCGCCTACAAGATCGCCGCGCACGCCGCCGACTTGGCGAAAGGCCATCCCGGCGCGCAATACCGCGACAACGCATTGAGCAAGGCGCGCTTTGAATTCCGCTGGGAAGATCAATTCAACCTCAGCCTCGACCCCGTCACCGCGCGTGAATTCCACGACGAAACGCTGCCACAGGAAGGTGCCAAAACCGCGCACTTCTGCTCCATGTGCGGCCCGCATTTCTGCTCGATGAAGATCACCGAAGACGTCCGCAAATACGCCGCCGAACAAGGCATTGCCGAGGAAGAAGCGCTGAAGAAGGGCATGGAGGAAAAGTCGAAAGAGTTTGTGGAGAAGGGCGCGGAGGTTTACGCGAAGGCGTGACGAAGTATGGATTCGGTTCGAATCACAACGCAAAACATCGAACAGTATCGGGGAAAACTCGGATTTCGGTTAGGTGATTTGCCTTTTGAGATGTGGCAAGTATTTGACCGCAGTGCCTACGACGCTTGCGGAACAGGGATGATTGTCCCGATTGAGAAGATTGTGAGCACGAAGAATCAGTTGCTCGATCCGAAATTCATTGCGGGTCAAAAGGGCGACCCAAGACACACAGCGTTCAAGTGGATGACGGCTGCCGCAAAGGGCCAGACAAAAAGGCGTGATCCCATTACTGCAACCTCCGCGAGAGACGGAACATTCCTTGTTAATGATGGGAACGCGACGATTCAGGTTCTGATGTTTGTTGGCTGGCCCGAAGCTCCCGTTGCAATAGTTCACGTTGATGATAAACAGCGCGTCATATAGAATCGCGGCTGTAAAACCTGAGGAAAATTATGAATGATGAAGCCAATCAAATAGCGTCACCTCAAACGGATGACTTTGAATCATTGCGGCGTATCATTGAATGTCTGCGAGGGCAGGATGATGAAGGGAAAATCCGGTTGCTGAAAAGTGCCATCACCTTTCTTCGCCTTGATGGCGCTTTTGGGGTGCGACAGGCGGTTGCTACTACCGCGTCATCAGCTGTTCGGCCACCAACTGGTCTTGCAGCGCCAGATTCTGGTTCAAGTTTTTCAACGCGGACGGAGATGTCTCCCAAGCAATTCCTGATCGAAAAGCAGCCGGCGAATGACATCGAACGAGTTGCCTGCCTTGCTTATTACCTGACGCATTTCCGAAGCATGCCGGAATTCAAAACACTGGATATTTCAAAGCTCAACACTGAGGCAGCGCAGCCCAAATTCTCCAACCCTTCAGTGCCCGTTGATAGCGCAACTCGCCGAGGATACATAGTTACTACCTCCGGCTGGAATAAGCAGTTGGGTGCTCTTGGCGAGCAATTCGTTCAAGCCCTGCCAGATCGCGAAGCTGCCAAACTTGTTACGGATCGTGTGCGACTACGTAAACCGAGAAAAAAGAGAAACGGAAACGGAACAGAAACCTCCGAAACAAACGGCAATGAATAATAGAGCGCGCGCAATTCGCGTGGCTGTGTATAACCACAAGGGTGGTGTTGGAAAAACAACGCTTACGATTAACCTAGCGGATGCGCTATCCCGCCTAGGCAAGAGGGTTCTTCTGATTGATTCTGACCCTCAATGCAATTTGACCTCCTATTTGGTGGATGACGACGTCGTTGACTCGTTGCTGGATGATTCAGACACCGCCAAAGGTCAAACGCTTTGGGCTGGATTAAAGCCGGTTGAAAGTGTTGGCGCGCTTGACGTCTGGCTGCATTCGGTTGGTGGATTCAGTTTTTGAGTCGAAAAAAGAACACGAACAATTTTCGAAAAAGTGACGAGTGTTGTTCTAGCCGCGCCCGTGAACAACGTGAAGATCATTAACAAAGAATTGTCCCCCAAACAACGCGACGAGTTGCTGGCCGCGTTGAAAGCCCGGTTTGACGCGAACAAGGCCCGTCACCCAGGTTTGGTATGGGCCAAGGTGCAGGCGCGGTTTTAGGCCCAGCCGGACAAGCTTTGGTCGCTTTAGTGCGCTGGGCCTGAGCCGTTCATTTCGGCCAGGCCTGCAAAGCGATTTCAACAATGCGCAACAGCTCTTTACGAGTTGCCCCGGTGGAGGCCGAAACGGTTAACCCAAAGTTCACCGCTTGCACATAATTTGCGAGCGCATCTGCGTTAGCATCCGGAGGAAGCTCTCCCTCACGGATGGCGCGCTTGAAGCGTTCTGACAAGGCGCCATGTCCCGCAGCGCGCTGCGCGGCGAATTCCTTGCGGAAAGCATCGTCCCCGCAGGAAAGTGCGCCATGCACCCACAGGCAGGTCGTTGGCGTGCGTGGGTCGGCGAGCAGCTCAACAATCCCTTGGAAAAGATGCTCCACGACGGCACGGGCGGTCGGCTTTTGGAGTGCTTCGCCCAAATACGCGGACGGACCGTCGAAATAGCGGGCGAGTGCCTTGCGGAAAAGCGACTCCTTGTTGCCGAACGCTGCGTAAAGGCTCGGACGGTTGATGCCCATCGCATCAGTCAGGTCGGAAAGCGACGCTCCCTGATAGCCTTTGCGCCAAAAGACCAGCATCGCGCTATCCAACGCTTTCTCCATGTCGAACGCCCGCGGGCGACCCGGCGCGGCGTTGTGTCTTTCATGTTGCATACCGATCAGTAAAATATCAATTGACGCCGCTTCGTCTACCCCCTAATTTAATACCGAACGATACACAATAGCAGACAATAGCAGCCAAATCCCATATTCGAAGGACACAAATCATGAACACCCACAAACTTGCAGGAAAGATTGCCCTCGTCACGGGCGGCACGAGCGGCATCGGCCTCGCCACAGCCAAACGATTCGTCAGCGAAGGCGCGTATGTCTTTATCACCGGCCGGCGTCAACCCGAACTAGACGCTGCCGTGAAACAAATCGGAAGCAACGTTACCGGAATCCGCGGCGACGTTTCCAATCTTGCAGACCTGGATCGCGTCTATGCCGAGATTAAAAGTGCGAAAGGCCGCATTGATGTCGTGTTTGCCAACGCCGGAGGCGGCAGCCTGGCGCCGCTTGGTCAGATCACGGAGGAACATTTTGACCAGACCTTCAATACCAATGTGCGGGGACTGCTTTTCACGGTGCAAAAAGCCCTGCCGCTCATGCCGCCCGGTTCGTCAATCATCCTGAACGCATCCACCACCTCCGTGAAGGGCACCCCGGCCTTCAGCGTTTACAGCGCAACCAAGGCAGCCGTGCGGTCATTTGCTCGCAATTGGACACTGGACCTTAAAGAACGCAAAATTCGCGTGAACGCCATCAGCCCGGGGGTCGTGCCCACACCAGGCTATGATCTGTTGGGGTTGACGAAAGAACAGGTGCAGGGCTTCGTGGACTCCATGGTGCCGTTTATTCCACTGGGTCGCGCCGGCGTTCCGGACGAAATTGCCAAGGCGGTTGTGTTTCTCGCTTCCGACGACAGCAGTTTCGTCAACGGCATCGAACTCTTCGTGGATGGCGGCATGGCACAAATTTGAACGGCACTTTAGAAACGCAAAGGAACTTCTGAATGCCTGCCTAGCCCAGATTCGGGATCCTAAAGTAGCTGCCGCTCTATTGGCAGGCGACGGCGTGATCGAACTACCTTGAGTGGGCGCGCACGCCCCAGGGCCGGCCGCGATTGAAAAATTTCTTTCGCCCAACCCATAGCAAAGTCTCGATTGAACAAGGGTGAAGCCTTTTTCAAGCCGGGATGTTGTTATAGCTGCTACCGTTTTCAGCACGGTCGCGCTCCGACAAGTGGTTTACTACCTGGCTTGCGGCTTGCTCGTTGAATTGATTTACTTTTCCCATGACCGCTCAAACTATGAAAACAAACGCCAGTGACAAAAAAGATTTGTCCCCCAAACAACGCGACGAGTTGCTGGCCGCGTTGAAAGCCCGGTTTGACGCGAACAAGGTCCGCCACCCAAGTTTGGTGTGGGCCAAGGTGCAGGCGCGGTTGGCGGCCAAGCCGGACAAGCTGCTTTCGCTCGCGGAAATGGAACGCACCGGCGGCGAACCGGATGTGGTGGGGCAGGATAAAAAGTCGGGCGAAGTCATTTTCTTCGATTGCTCCGAGCAAACGCCGTCCGGCCGCGTCAGCCTGTGCTACGACGATGAGGCGCTGGCGTCGCGCAAGGAACACAAGCCGAAGGGCAGTGCGATGGGCCTGGCCGCGGCGATGGGCATCGCGCTGTTGACGGAAGAGGAATATCTCGCGCTGCAAAAGCTGGGCGAGTTCGATAAGAAGACGTCGAGCTGGATCGCCACCCCGGCGGATTTTCGCGAGCAGGGCGGCGCGCTCTGGGGCGGTCGGAGTTACGGTCGCGTCTTCATCGGTTGCAACGGCGCGCAGTCGTATTACGCAGCACGGGGATTCCGTGGCTCGCTCAAGATCTGAAGTGCGAGTCGCACGTGCCACCGCTGGGGCAACGAGGCAGGAATTAATTAGCGGCGGCACAGCCCGTTCACATTACCAGGGGCAGCAGCCTAGGCTCGCCAGCGTGGAGCCTGATCCTCCTGGCAGGATGGCTGCTGTGCGACATGGGCATGCTTCTGACTCCACATTTGCACGCTCCGTTCCACCAAACCGGGGCAAGGCCAGTTCACTGACACGCTTCGCAGGTGCCGCCGTTACGCATGGCTTCGATGGAGCAGGCCGCCTTTTCCGATTCGGTGTATTCGTGTTTTGGGGGCACGGCTGCCATGGCTTCGGATTGGCGGTCACGATGGGCGGAGTCAATGGCGCTGCGGTTCAGGGTGCGGAGATAGTAGGTGGTTTTGAGGCCGCGTTCCCACGCTTCACGATAGACGAAGCTCGCGGTGCGTGCGTCGTTGTCGGCGAGCCAGAGATTGGTGCTCTGCGCCTGATCGATCCATTTCTGCCGGACGGCGGCACATTGGAGAATCCACGTGGGCGCGATTTCGAACGCAGTTTTGTAGAGCCGCTTTAACTCATCGGGCACACGGTCAAGTTGCTGGATGCTGCCATCGTGCGCCTTGAGTTCGGCGCGCAGCGCGTCGTCCCAGAGCCCGAGCGCCAGGAGGTCACGGATGAGCGGGTCGGTCGTGCGAATGAAATCCCCGCTGAGGTTCGACTTGGTGTGGATGTGTTTATAGACCGGCTCGATGCAGGGCGTGGTGCCCAGGATGTTCGAGATCGTCGCGGTGGGGGCGATGGCGAGGCAGTTGGAGTTGCGCAGGCCATGTGTGCGGATGCGTTCGCGCAACGCAGACCAGTCGAGGCGCGCGTCGCGGTTGACCTGCACGGTCCTGCCGCGTTCGTGGTCGAGCAGCGCGAGCGTGTCGAGCGGCATGAGACCGCGGTCCCATTTGGAACCTTTGAAACTGGAGTAGGCGCCGCGCTCGCGGGCGAGTTCCGTGCTGGCTTGGTAGGCGTAATAAGCCACCGCCTCCATGATTTCGTCGTTGAAGGCGACGGCTTCCGGTGCATCAAAGGGAATGCGCTTCGCGTAAAGACAGTCCTGCAAGCCCATCACGCCGAGCCCGACCGGGCGGTGCTTGAGGTTCGCATTCCGGGCGGCTTCGACGGGGTAGAAGTTCAGGTCGATCACGTTGTCAAGCATCCGCATGGCCGTGGCGACGGTGGCGCGGAGCCGGGCGTGATCAATCGCGCCGTCCGCCGTGAGATGTTCGGCAAGGTGGATGGACGCGAGATTGCACACGGCAACTTCGTCCGTCGAAGTATTCAAGGTGATCTCGGTGCAGAGGTTGGAGTTGTGAATCACGCCCGCGTGATCCTGCGGCGAACGCACGTTGCACGGGTCCTTGAACGTCATCCATGGATGGCCGGTCTCGAACAGCGCTTCGAGCATCCGCTTCCACAAGGCGAGCACGCGAATTTTGCGGCCAAAGAATTTTCCCTGCTCCGCCAGCGCCTCGTAATGTTTGTAACGCTCTTCGAAGGCGCGCCCGTGCAACCCGGCAAGGTCGGGCGTTTCGTTGCTGCGGAACAGCGTCCACGTGGCGTCCTTGGGCAGCACGCCGTCGGCGATGGCCTTGAGGCGCTTCATGAACAGGTCGGGTATCCAGTGGGCGGTGTTCATGTTGTGCGTGCGGCGGCGTTCGTCGCCGGTCTCCTTGCGGAGGTCGAGAAAATCCTCGATGTCCGTGTGCCAGAGTTCGAGGTAGCTGCACAGCGCACCGGGACGTTTACCGCCCTGGTTCACGGCAATGGCGATGTCGTTGCTGACCTTGAGAAACGGAATCACGCCACTGGATTCGCCGTTGGTGCCATGGATGTGGGCGCCCGTGCCGCGGACGGCCGTCCAGGAGCAGCCGAGGCCGCCGGCCCATTTTGAGAGCAGCGAGAAGCGGCGCCACGTCTCGGTGATGTCCTCGATGCTGTCGCCGCAGTAAAGCAGGTAGCAGCTCGACAACTGGCTGTGCCGCGTGCCGCTGTTAAAGAGTGTCGGCGTGGAACTGCACGCGCGACGGGACTTGTAAACCTGGTAGAACTCAATGGCCCAGTCTTCGCGGGAGCGTGCCGGAGCGTCGGGCGTTGCCCGGCTTGATTGAATGTTCTGCTTTTCATGCCGGGCAATGCCCGGCGTTCCACCCTCATTGATCGCCAGACCCATGGCCACGCGCATCCAGAAAATCTGCGGCGCTTCGAGGCGTTGCTTGCGATTGGAGACGGAATCGGTGCGAAGGTGAATCAGGTAACGGTCGTAGAGCGTTTGCAGGCCGAGAAAGTCAAACGCGAGATCAGCGTAGGGATCGAGCGCGTCCGCGAGCTTGTTCAAGTCGAACGTCGCAAGTCGTTCGTCGAGGCGTCCGGCTTCGACGCCGCGCGGGATGGTGGCGATGAAAGAGCGGCGGTGCGCCTCCTTGAGCCGGGCCATGCCGTCCGTGACGCGCCAGGAAAGCGTTTCCTCGTAGATGAACGTCAGCAGAATCCGGCCGGCGAAGAAACGGCTGTCGGCGTCGAGATCGAGCAGCGACTTGGCGTTGAGAACGATGGTGTCGCGGCGTTCCTCGGGCGACAGCGCGAGGGAGACGCTGCGGAGCAGGCGTTCGATGAGCTGTGCCTCGTTCAGGACGAGTTGGAGGCCGAGCCGGGCGAAGCTCACGCGGGCGCGCACGTCGGCAAGCAGTTCGCCGGGAACCAGCTCAGGCTGCTCGGGCGCGGGATGCTGCCGCAACGCCTCGGCTTCGCGCAGCGTGACGCGCCGGGCGCGTTCGCGGGCGTGGGCGAGTGCGATCTTCGGATGGCCAAGTTCAATGAGCAAATCCTCGACGAGCGCGCAGAGGTCTTCGTGGTGCAGCAACGACGGGCGGTCTCGACGCAGGCGGAACTCGATTTCGGCGCGGGCTTGTTGCGGCAGCGATCCGACCGGGGTGACGGCAATCAGGCAGGCGCGCTCGACGGCATCCTCGATCTTGTCGCCGCGCCACGGGACGATCTCTTCGGGCGCTCCGGGCAGGGCGGGTTCGATGATGCGGGGCAAAGCGCCGGTGGATTCGGCGACGGCGGGGAAGAGTTCGGTGGTGGGCATGGCTATTCGGGAGTTGAAGCGAAGCGAGTGGTGCGTGGCCGTATGCGGAGCATCGACCGCAGTGGGTGGGATTTGAGAAAACGCGTCATTTTATTCCTGTGCGTTCGGTGCCGGCGAAATGCTGCTGCTGGCCTGTCAGACACAGCCGGGCGCCATGCTCAAACCAAATCATCCTCCGCGGTGTTCTTCACGCTGCCGCTGGTTTGGTATTCGGTGACGCGGGTTTCGAAGAAATTTTTTTCCTTCTTCAGGAAGATGACCTCATCGAGCCACGGGAACGGGTTCGTGGTCACCTTCGAGAGCGGCGCGAGGCCGAGGCTGGTGAGGCGGCGGTCGGCGTTGTAATCCACGTAGTCGAGAAACTCCTTCTGCGTCATGCCGACGGCGTCCTCGGGCAGGCAGTCGCGGACGAATTCCTTTTCCAGCGCCACGCCGTCGCGCATGAAGGTGCGGAGCTCCTCGCGGAACTCAGGCGTCCAGAGTGCGGGGTTCTCGCGGATTAATTCCGTGAGCAGGTAGCGCCCGAGCGCGATGTGGTTTGATTCGTCGCGCAACGTGTATTGGAACATCTGGCCGATGCCGGTCATCTTGTTCTGGCGGTGCAGCGAGAGAATCATTGCGAACAGGCCGTAGAATTGCGTGCCTTCCATGACCTGCGTGATGCCGAAGAGCGCCTTGGCAAACTTGCGCTGGTTCTCGACCTGGGTGAGGTCGAGGCCGCGCTTGAGTTCGGGCATGTGCGCGGTGATGAAATCGTTTTTGCGGCGGATGCTCGGGATGTCGTTGAACTTGGCGGTGACTTCGTCCTGGTCAATGTCGAGGCTGCCGATGATGTGCAGGAGCGAATCCATGTGGATGGATTCCTCGGCGATCCAGCGGAGCACGGCATGCTTCAGTTCGGCGGCGGTGAGGTTGTCCTCGATCGCGTGCAGGACGCTGTCACCCACGATGCCTTCCGCCGCGGAGAAGTAGCCTACGCCCATTTCGATGATCCAGCGTTCCTTGGGCTTGAGCGCGCCGGAGTTCCACAGCGTGCAGTCCTTCGTCATGTCAATGACGTCGGGCTCCCAGTGGTTCGCCTTCATCTGTTTGTAGATGCGGTAGGCGTCGGGATATTTGAGCGGAAGGACGTTCAACTCGGGCGTGCGCGGACCGTTGATGACGCGCTTGGCGTCCTTGCGTGCGCGGGCGCGTTCGCGGTCGAGGCGGAAGGTTTTGCCGCGGAATTCGTAAATGACGAAACGGCCTTCCTCGCGTTCGGTGAAGTCGTGAGGCGGAAGGGCTGGCGGAGTGGTCGGGCGAACCGGTTCGACGATGGCGTTCATGTTTTGGCTTCAACCGCGCGCCAACGCGGTCCATGCACGGAACGACGAAATAAAAACGCCGTTTCCGCACGGGCAAACGACGAGACGCCCGCGACTGGAAACGGCCAGCCGGATCGCCTCATCCGGTCCTTGGCGGGACCGCGAATGCCGGCAGCAGGCCGGCGATCTGATGAGTTCAAGCAAGCCGGTCTTCTGGCTTCGAGGTCGTCCTACTCCGCCGCCTTACCGCCCGCATGGGCAGTGGCTGGGTGGCGTTTCGTCGCTCGTTACAGCGGCGCAACCGCGCGGGATTCGCACCCGCTTCCCGATTCTCCTCCGGCCATAACCGGAGGCACTTGCTTGTCACAGCCACAGCTAATGGTGGCTTCTGTTAAAGAACACCGCTATTCCTAGTGCGGTGTTGAATTGGGGTCAAGCGCACAGTTCGTCTCGGTCGGGTTTTGTGTGCCCAAGCCATTCAATCGGGACAGGGAGCGTTGGAAGCAGTTGGTTTGGCCCGGGACCGCTTGCCAAGTGCCGGGCTGGCTGATTTCATCCGGGCAAAAGCTTATGAAGCCACTCTTTCACGCTGTGACCGCGTTGGTGCTCCTCGCCATGGCGGTGAAGGTTCTTGCTGTAACCGAACCGCCCAAGCGCATGGTGGACGGGGTGACCGTGGACCTCAGTCCGTTGCTGGCATGGCGGAAGAGTCACCAGGGCGACCGACCCTTGACGCGGTGGGTGGAACTCAAGGGCAGCATTGTGGGCACAAACGGGCTGGGCTGGGTTTTGTTTGCCCATGCTGGAGGCAAAACAAGCAAGGAGACGAAGGTGATTTTGAAAAATCCGCCCCAGGCCGAAGGCGCGCGGTATGCGCTACTGGCGGCGCAGCTCGAGGCATTGAAGCAGGAGCGGGCACGATTCCAGGCCGAAGCGAACCAGCCATTGCACGACCGCAAGGTCCGGACGCGTCGCGGCACCCGCGTCCTTCGCGATCCGAATCACGCGGAAGTGAAAGATGCCAAGGCGCAGTTGGCCGACGTGAACCAGCGCGTCAAAGTCGTGGAAAAGGAGCTCGCGCAACTGCCGTCGCAGAATGGCCGCTACGTGGTGGATTGTCTGGCGCTGCAAACCGGCACAGTGGCGGGCGGGCTGCCGGTGTTTGACCGGGGAGCAATTGTTCCGTGATGATCGAGGGGGACCTGTCATTGCACCGGCTGGGCTGGGATGAATCGTGGGGGGCGGCCTTTGCACCGCACCGGGAGCGCGGCTTGCGCGCCGGCCGCGTGGCGGTGCAGGACAAGCATCACTACGTGCTTTTTGCCGAGGAGGGCGAGTTGCTCGCGCAAATTGCCGGCAAACTGCTGCATGGGCTCACGTCCGAGGCGGAACTTCCCAAGGTGGGCGACTGGGTGGCCTTCAAACCCACGATGCTGGGCGAGGCGAAAGCCGTCATTCAGGCCGTGCTGCCGCGGCGCACGAAACTGGGGCGCAAAATTCCCGGCCGGGAAACCGAGGAGCAGGTGCTCGTGGCCAACATTGACACCGCGTTCATCGTGCTGGCGTTGGACGAAACCTTCAACCCGCGCCTGCTCGAACGTTTTCTGCTCATGGTGGTCGAGGGAGGGGCGCAGCCGATGGTGGTGCTGAACAAGGCCGATCTCTGCGATACTCTTGCAGCGCACGTGGCCGAGGCCCGACGGTGTGCCGGTGAGGCGCCGGTGGTGGCGGTCAGCGCAAAAACCCGGCGGGCCCTGAAAAATGTGCTGGAATTGATCCAGCCTGGCGCCACGGTCGTGTTTATTGGCACGTCGGGCGTGGGCAAATCCACGTTGATCAACCGGCTCTACGGCGAGGCGATCCAGCCCACCGCCGAGGTGCGCGAGGGCGACCGCAAAGGCCGCCATACGACAACCTGGCGCGAACTCATCGTGCTACCCAATGGCGGGCTGGTGATCGACACGCCGGGCATGCGCGAGTTTCAACTTTGGCTGGCGGGTGAGGGGATGCACGAGGCGTTTCCCGACATCGAGCTTCTGGCGCTTAAATGCCGTTTTCGCGAATGCCGTCACGGGGCGGAAAGGGACTGTGCTGTGCAGGCCGCACTGGCCGCGGGCACGCTGGCGCGCGAACGGTTCGAAAATTTTCTCAAGCTCCGCCGTGAACTGGACTTTCTCGAAAAGGCCCGCACGTATCATCAACCGTATGGCCGCGGACGCAGTGAAGCGGAAAAACGCAAACGTGCTGCCCGCGAAAAGTGGCGCTACACCGGCGAAGAAGAGTGACGGATTGGGAAGTCAGAGAGGATGTCCCTTCCGTTGAACCAGCGAACTGCCAATTCGCCAAGAGTTCGTGTTCGCCACCGCTCGCGTTTGGCTGATTTCCAAATTGCGTAATCGCGCCGCGGGCCTACTTTCTCCGGCATGAAACTGACCCTGAGTTCAGCCATCCTCGCCGGGTTGCTGGCCGGCGCCTGTCTGCCGGTGACCGGATGCAAATCCGTTTACTACGCCACCTACGAGAAGTTTGGGGTTTACAAGCGCGATCTGCTCAAGAAAAACGTCCAGGCCGCGCGCGATGACCAGCAAAAGGCGAGCGAGCAGTTCAAGGACGCGCTGACGAAACTCAAGGAGGTATATGCGTTCGACGGCGGCGAACTGGAAAAGGCCTATCGCGATTTGAACTCGGAATACGAAGATTCCGTGGATCGCGCGGCGGCAGTGCGCAAGCGGATTGCCGACGTGGAAACAGTGGGCAGCGATTTGTTCAAGGAATGGGAGGGCGAGATTCAGCAAATTTCCACGCCGTCGCTGGCCGAGAGCAGCCGCAAACAATTGCGGGAGACGCGCGCCAAATATGATCTGATGGTGGACGCGCTCAAACACGCGGAACAGAGCATGGAACCGGTGCTGACCAAGCTGCACGACCAGGTGCTTTACCTGAAGCACAACCTGAACGCTGCGGCCATCGCGTCCTTGCGCGGCGAGGCCACAAACATTCAGGCCGAAATCGCGAAACTCATTGCCGACATGAACGCGTCCATTGCCAAGGCCGACGAGTTCATCAAGACGATGGATTAAGCAGGGCTCGGTTCGAAACGCGAAACATACGCCACTGCCATGAACCCCGAACCCATCCTCGTCGGCCGCAGTCGGCAAACGGACCTTTTTCTCCTCCCGCCGATGGCGAATCGCCACGGACTTATTGCGGGCGCGACGGGGACGGGCAAAACCGTCACGCTGCAGGTGCTCGCCGAAAGCTTCAGCGCGCAGGGTGTGCCGGTATTCATGGCCGATGTGAAGGGGGATCTCGCCGGCATCAGCCAGCCCGGCGGGCAATCGCCCAAGGTGCAGGAGCGCATCGCGCAGTTGCAGCTCGCTGGCTATACGCCGGCAGGCTGCCCCGTTACTTTTTGGGATGTGTTCGGCCAGAACGGGCATCCGGTGCGCGCGACCGTTTCCGAGATGGGCCCGCTGCTCCTCTCGCGTTTGTTCAATCTCAACGAAACGCAGGCCGGCGTGCTGAACATTGTGTTCCGCGTCGCGGATGAACACGGCCTGCTGCTGCTCGACTTGAAGGACCTGCGGGCGACGCTGAATTACATCGGGCAGAACGCGGCCGCGTTCACGACGCAATACGGCAACATCTCCGCCGCGAGCGTGGGTGCCATCCAGCGGGCGCTGCTCGCCGTCGAGTCGGAGGGCGGCGACCAGTTCTTCGGCGAACCGGCGTTGAATCTGGACGACCTGCTGCAAACCGATCCGAACGGGCGCGGCGTGGTGAACATCCTGGCTGCCGACCGGCTCATGCAATCGCCCAAGGTCTATGCCACGCTGCTATTGTGGATGCTTTCCGAGTTGTTCGAGAACCTGCCCGAAGTCGGCGACCCGCCCAAGCCGAAGCTCGTCTTCTTCTTCGACGAGGCGCATCTGCTCTTCAACGACCTGCCGCCGGTGTTGCTGGAGAAAATCGAGCAGGTGGTGCGGCTCATACGATCGAAAGGTGTTGGCGTTTACTTTGTGACACAGAACCCGCGCGACGTGCCGGATACCGTGCTCGGCCAGCTCGGCAACCGTGTGCAACATGCTTTGCGTGCCTTTACGCCTGCGGATCAAAAGCCCGTGAAGGCCGCCGCGCAAACCTTCCGCGCAAATCCCGCGCTCAATACGGAGTCCGTCCTGACGGAACTTGGCGTGGGCGAGGCGCTGGTGTCGTTGCTCGACGAACGCGGGCAGCCGTGCGTGGTGGAACGGGCGATTATCGTGCCGCCGCGCAGCCAGATTGGTCCCATCCGGCCGGACCAGCGGCAGCAGCTCATGGCGAACTCCATCGTGGCGGGTGTGTATGAACAGGCGGTTGATCGCGATTCAGCCTACGAGAAACTGACAGGCGCAGTGGCGGCCAGCCCGTCCCAACAACAGGCGCCGCCCGTCCTCGAAGCGAAGCGAAGCCTCTACGACCGCATCTTTGGTGTGGACGACCCGAAGTCGAACGCGTCCCCTGCGTCTCCGCCCGGGTTGCCGACGGCGGCTCCCCGACGCCCGGCGGGCCGCCCGCCGCAAGGGATGGGGGAGATGCTCATGAAAGGCGCGGCCCGCACAGCGACGACAATTGTCGTGGGGCAGATTGTGCGCGGGTTGCTGGGCGGAATCCTGGGGGGCGGAAGACGGCGTCGGTGGTAGCGGAGCACGGTTACCGCTGGCGCTTCAGCGAAAGCCATACCGCACGAGCGACGCAGTTGGTTTCCAAGCCGCCGTCTCTTTTGGGCCCAGCGCTTGTCTCAGCGATCAGCCGTGTCGCCCCTTCGCTGCACCCAAACTATTCTCCGGCGGGTGGCTTTCAAGGGCCGACGAGGCGAAAAAACTGCGCCGCGGCGCTGGGCAGCAGCGTCACGCTGAGGAATCCGTTGGAGGTGACGGGAGGATTCGTTACGAGCGACCAGATTACGGGCGGCGCCAGGTTGGTGGCCGAATAGAGGCCCCAGTCGTTCGCCCAATCGGGCCAGGTGAACGTGAGCGAACCGCCAGCCGTGCCGACGGTCAGGGCGGGCAGCGGCAAAAGCACCGCGACGACCGCTGAATTGCTGCCGGTGCCGCAGGGGCTGTAGGCGGCGACCTTATAGTAATTGGTGGCGCCGACGACGGCGTTGGTGTCGGTGAAGCTGGTGGTGGTGAGGTTGCCGATGACTTGCGTGTAGGGACCGGCGGGGCTGGCGGACCAGTTCAGTTTGTAGCCGCTGGCGCCGGCGGCAGGCAGCCAGTCGAGGGAAACCTGGCGATTGCCGGGCGTGCCGCGCAAATCCTGCGGCGCGGCGGGTGGCGCACCCGATCCGATGCCGTATTTGCAGAGCAGGGCGTTTTCTTCGGCCGTGCGGTCCGCGGGCGTCAGGGCGGCGGCGAAAATTTTCACTTCGGCAAGATCACCGGTCAGAAAGTTGACCAGGGTTTGCTGCGCGCCGAGCACGAGTTGCGTCGGCGCGGTCAGGGATTGCGTGCCGCCGGTGGCCGTGCCTTGCACGGTGCCATCGACATAGAGTTCGAGCACGCCGCCGCTGCGCTGGCGCCGGAAGGTCACCAAGTGGGGCAGGCCGTTGTTGAAGCCGGAACTGCTGGAGGCGATGGTCGTGTCGGGCGCGCCGGTGCCGGCCAGCACGTAACCGTTCGTGTTGAGGCTCAGCCCAAAATCGCCCGCGACCCCGGAGACCTCGCCATTAACCAGTCCCGCGCCTTGATAGAACTGGGTGCCGGTGCCGATGCCCTGACTGCTGCGGTAAACACAGAGAATGGTGAAATCGTCTTCCACCGGTCGCGAGAGCGCGAGGTAGTTGCTGCTGGTGCCGTTGAAATGCACTGCGGGCAGGCCGTTGAGGGCCGCGGCGAGATAGGTTGGTTTCTGACTGGAAGTGGTTTGCAGGGCATCAAAGCCACGGCCGCTGACGTCCGGCCACGTGGAAACCGGCGCGCCGTTGGCGAGGCCGGTCAAGGCGTCGGCCTTCAGCCATGCCACCGGACTGGGCGGAACCGCGTAGGGCGCGGTGATGCTGACTTCGTCGGAATCGGCGCTTTCGCCAGATGCATTCATGGCGGAGACGACGTAATAGTAGGTCGTGCCGCCCACCGTGGTGGTGTCGGTGGCGCTGTTGACCGGAGGCGTGGCCACGACATCGGTGTAAGGCCCGCCGCTGACGGTCGCACGTTTGAGGCGGTAGCGGATGGCGTCCATGGCCGAGTTCCAGCCGAGCGAAACGCCGAGCGAACCCAACGCGGCCCGCAGGCCGGTCGGTTTCGGCGGCGCGGGCCGGGCGGGATTGTTGACGGTGCTTTGTCGCACGGTGAGGCCCACGTCGATGTATTGGCCGCCGCCGGTTTGATGGCAGTGAACGGCGAGCACGTTGTTCGCGTTCGGCACGAGTGCGGCCCGGCCGGCGGCGTTCACGGGGAGCAGGGTGTAACTGGTCGTGTAACCCGAGGCGCTGCCGGCAAGAACGCCGTTCACATAAATCTCCACGTCCTCGTCGTGATAGACGGTGAAGAAAAGGTTGCTGATTTGTTGCGCGGTCAGGCTGCCCGGATTGAAGTTCCGGCGCAGCCAGATGTCGGCGGTGTTCCACGTCGTGCGAATCAATCCCGTGGTGTTGGGCGGATTGTTCGCCCCGAAACCGGCCTGGCCTGATGACCACGCTGCGTCGTTGTAGTTGCTCGCATACCAGTTCGCGCCGGGTGTGCCGGTCGTGTATTTCCACGTTTGGCCGGCGGTTTGCGACGTTGGGAGCACCGTGGTCTGGGTGACGGCAGCACTGGCCGAGAAGACTGCGGCGCGGATGCGATCCGCGTCGGGCTTGCGCACCTTGCGGTCGTAAGTCAACAGGCCGTTCAACTCCGTTTCGACGTCGGTCGTCTGCGTGTAAACGGCGGCGCTCAGGCCATGATTCTGCACGAAGTCGGAAAGTTGAAAGCAGAAGTCCTCGAATTTGGCCGCCAGGTCATTGCCGTCTGTCGCGCCCACATAACCCCAGCCTGACGCCCAGGTGTGATTGGTGATGCCCAGGCCGACGCCGCCAAATTCGCCGCAAACGACCGCCTGGTTGGAACTGGTCGGGCACGCGGGATTTGGATAGCTGTGCCAGTCCAGAATGTCGCCGACGCCGTAGTAACTGCCGCCGCTGGCCTGGTTGACCAGGCGCGACGGATCAAGACTTTTGATTTCGCTGACGAGCGATTCCGTGTCGTGCTGGCCCTGCGATTCGTTGAAAATTACCCACATGATGATGGCCGGGTGATTCCAGTGATTGGTGACCATGCGCAGCAATTCACTCTCGAATTCCGGCACGTCGAGCGGCTGCGGATTGCCGGTGTAGGAATTCGCGCTGGGCATGTCCTGCCACACGAGCATGCCGAGTTTGTCCGCCCAATAATACCAGCGCGCCGGTTCCACCTTGATGTGTTTCCGGATCATGTTAAAGCCGAGCGTTTTTTCCTGTTCGATGTCGCTTTTGAGCGCGTCATCGGTGGGCGCGCGGTAGATGCCGTCCGGCCAGAAACCCTGGTCGAGGGGTCCGAATTGAAAGACGAACGAATTGTTCAGCAGCATCTTTACGAAGCCGTTGACGGTGCCGAGGCTGATTTTGCGCATGCCGAAGTAGCTCGTCACCGCATCCACCTGTGTCGGGCCGTTCGCGAGCGTGAGATCGAGGTCGTAAAGAAACGGATTGGTCGGACTCCACAGATTCGGGTTCGGCACGGGCAGGATGAGGCTGGCACCGGGTGCGCCGGACACGGTGCTCACGAGGTTGGTGCCGATGCGGGCCACGGCCTGCACCGAAATCCCGTTCGTCGGACCGGCCACATTGACGGTCACCGTCAACCGCTGATTGTCGATGTCGGGCACCGCGTGAAAGCTGGCGATGCGGGTGGCGGGCACAGGCTCGAGCCAGACGGACTGCCAGATGCCGCTCGTCGGCGTATACATGATGCCGCCGGGATACAAGGTTTGCTTGCCGCGCGGTTCACCGGCGCCATCCGTGGGATCGTAGACGCGGACAATCAACTCCTGCGGTCCAGTGCCATTCAGATACGGCGTGATGTCATACGTGAAGGCATCGTAGCCGCCGTGATGCAGTCCAACGCTCTGGCCGTTGACGAACACTTCCGCCTCCCAATCCACGGCGTCGAGATGCAGCAGGAGGTGTTGCCCCTGCCAGTCCGGTGGAACCGTGAACGTGCGGCGATACCAGGCACGGTCGTAATGCTGCATGACGCCCGACAAGGCGGACTCCATCGGGTAGGGCACGAGAATGTCGCCCGCGAGCGTCTGATGGGTCGGCACCGAATCGTTCGCCGCGCCCGCCTGGAATTGCCAGAGCCCGTTCAGGTTCAGCCACTGGGCGCGGACCATCTGGGGCCGGGGATACTCGGGCAACGGCGCGTTGGTATCGACCAGTTGCGCCCAATCCGTCAGCAGCGGCGCGGTTTTCAATTGCCAGGCGGCGGCGGGACGGGGCAGCCAGGCGAGCAGGGCGCCCGCCATCAATCCGGTCCAAAGGTGCGGGCGTTGCCGCAACAATGCAGAGATCATCATGAGTTTCAGTGCGCGGACAGCATTGGCCATGTCGCCACCGAATGTGAACAACTTAATTCAAAGGCGTTTTGCGGCACCCAATGCTGATGCCCAACACGGTGGGTCATCGTGGCGCCGGAAGCACGTCGCATGAACGGGTGACAGTGTTGCAACACGTGCGCCGTCGGCGGGCACAATGAGGGCTCCGGGCCGCCGCCGGGTCACGCGAGCAGCTCCTGGATTTCCTTCCAGCTCAACGCCGCGGCAAATTCCGCTTCGCCGCCGAGCGTCGCTTGAATCACCTCGCGTTTGCGGTTTTGCAGCGCCACAATTTTTTCCTCCACGGTGTCCCGCGCGATGAGTTTGTAACTCGTGACCACGCGCGTCTGGCCGATGCGGTGCGCCCGGTCTGTTGCCTGATCCTCCACGGCCGGATTCCACCAGGGATCGAGATGAATCACCGTGTCGGCACCGGTTAAATTCAAGCCCACGCCGCCGGCCTTCAGGCTGATGAGAAACACCGGAATCGTTGCGTCCCGCTGAAATTGCTCCACCACGCGGGCGCGGTCCGCGGTCGAGCCATCGAGGTAGCAAAAGGCGATGTCCTCGCGGGCGAGCCGTTCCTTGACCAGGCTCAGGAGGCTTACGAACTGGCTGAACACCAGCACGCGATGGCCGCCGTCGATGACTTCCTCCAGCAGTTCATCGAACAGGTCCAGCTTGCCGGAAGCGTTCGCGGCGTTGACGTTGTCGAGCTGCAGGAGCCGCAGGTCGCAGCAAATCTGCCGCAGGCGCAACAAGGCATTGAGGGCAACCATGCGGCTTTTGGCTTCGCTCGACGCGCCCTCGGCGGCCAGAACCTCCTGGCGCGTGGCTTCGATGACCTGCTGATACACGGTGCGCTGGTCGCTGGTCAGTTCACAAAAGGAAACCTGCTCGATCTTCGCCGGCAAATCGGCGGCGACTTCGCGTTTGAGCCGGCGCAGCAAAAACGGCCGCAACCGGCGCGCCAGCCGCGCCTGCGCCTCGGTGTTCTTCTCGCGCGTGATGGGCAGCTCGTAGCGTTCACGGAAATCCTTCGAGGTGCCCAGATAGCCGGGCATTAAAAAGTCGAAGATGGACCACAGATCGAGCACCGAGTTTTCGAGTGGTGTGCCGGTGAGCACGAGCCGGTGGCGCGACCGCACCGCCTTGACGGCCTGCGCGTTCTGGGTTTGGCGGTTTTTGATGTGCTGGGCTTCGTCCAGGACCACGGTGTCGAACTCCAGTTCCCGATACCGCTCCGTGTCGCGGCGGATCAGCGCGTAGCTGGTGACAACCACGTCGCTGGTCGCTGCGCCCGCAAAGCGCGTGTGGCGGTCGGTGCCATGCAGGGCGAGCACCTTGAGTTCCGGCGTGAACCTGCGCGCTTCAGCCACCCAGTTCGCAACGAGACTCGTCGGACAAACAATCAAGTGCGGCAACGGGCCGGCAGCACCCTTGGCGGGTGCCGCGCATTGCCGTGCGGCGCGG
Organism: Verrucomicrobiia bacterium; assembly: GCA_035765895.1. Taxonomy (NCBI): domain Bacteria; kingdom Pseudomonadati; phylum Verrucomicrobiota; class Verrucomicrobiia; species Verrucomicrobiia bacterium. The sequence goes on from DASTWL010000011.1 coordinate 30,883, forward strand.
AGGTGCGCGAGGGTCTGCAACGTTTTGCCGAGGCCCATCTCATCGGCGAGAATGCCGCCAAAGCCGTTCGCCCGCAAAAACTGGAGCCACGCCACGCCGTGTTTTTGATACGGGCGCAACACGGATTCCAAATCGCCCAGCGGCGGACAGACGAGTTTGGCTTCGCCGCGTTGCTGGGCCGCCCGCTCGCGCCACGCGGCCGGCGCTGCGAACTTCCAGGCGCCGTGCTCACGCAGGGAGGCGTCTAGAAAGCCCGCCTGCGCCTGGCTGAGGCGGTAGCCGTTCGCGTGTTGCTGCGGTGCGCAATCGAGCAGCACCTCCTGCAATTCCTCCACCGCGCCGGTGTCGATGAGCGCCAGCTTGCCGTTCTTCAGGCGTGTGTGGCTCTGGCCGGACAGCAGCAGCCGCTGGATGTCGGCGGCGTTGAACGTCTCGCCGCCCGAACTGGCGAACACGACGCCCAAATCAAACCACTGCACGCCGGACGACGTGATTTCAAAGCGCGGCTCGATGCGTTCCAAATTCTGCCGCTTGCTGCGCTCGAGGCGTTCTTCGAGGTTCACGACCCATTCGCGCTCCAACTGCGGGAATTCGCGGGCGAAGAAATTCAACACGGCGCCCTGGCCGTTCAATTGCCAGTGGCCCTGTGCGTCGGGTCCGGAAAAACCGCTGCGGTGGAGTCGGGCGAGGGCGGCGCGCTCGGCAGCCGGATCGCGCGTGGCATAGCGCGTGGGCACTTCCGGATCGGGCAGCCACACGCTTTCGTCCGTGGCGGTGACGCCGGCGGTCATGATGCGCGGTCCGTAGGCGCATTGGAGCAGGGCGGTGAGCTGGGCGAGTCCGCCTTTGAGTTCGAGGAGAAAACGCGGCGCCTGCGGGGCGAGGGTGAAATCCTCCAGCCTGAAGTTGGCCTCGACCTGGCCGTCGGCCTGCCACTGCGGCCACTGCTGGCTGAGAAACTGAGGGACGTGCAGGCGCGGGATGCGCACCGGCCCACGCAAGACATCGCGCGCCACCGGCGGCAGGCCGAGTGGCTGCAAGGTTCCGGCCTGCCAGGCCCAGTCACCGACGAGCGTAGCCGGCGGCCTGGACTTCAGGGCAAGGGTGATTTCGCCATTCGGCTCCAGGGTCGCGCGCAAGGGCAATGACAGCGGCGAGCACGAAACCGTCAGTGAACTGGCCTTGCCCAGGGTGAGGCGCTCGTGGCCCGCCAGCCGCGGCAGCAGAGCGGCAAATTGCGCCGCGTCGAGTTGCAACACCGCCGCCGTTTCGCCGCGGGTCAAGGTTTCGACATGATCCAAAATCGCGTTGTCCGCCGGCGCAAAGGCAAATGCGCGTCCTTTGGGCAAGGCATTGAGCGGGCAGCGGCCTCCTCCCCATTGGGCTTCAAAGACGACCATGATCCGGCCCCGCGTGAGCGCCTGGTCGAAGTTGGGCGGGAGAATGAGCCACAACTCGGCCGGCTCGCCATTCGCTTCGCGGCGCAGGCCGGCGACGGGTTTGGCCGGGGCCGGCGGCGGCACGCTGGCAACGGAACGCCGCGGCGCGGGCGCGGCGCCGGGCTGGCGGGACTTCAACCAATGCAGGCCCACCGCCACGCTGTGGGCGCAGATTTTTCCCCACTGCCGCGCATCGCGGCACGTGCACAGATTTTCGATGTCGATGCGGTCCTTGATGACCAGCGAGGCGCGGAACGAGAGGTCACCGGCCTGCACGACGCCACGCAACAAGGGCGGTTCCCAAAACGAACTGAGCACCTGGCCCTGTGCGAGGTAGGCGCGGGCCATCTTCATCGCCTCCCATCCGGCGGCGTTGCTGAGCAGCGATTCGGTCAGTTCAACCGGCATCAGGCGAGTATGCCCGGGTGGCGGGGGGCGGCTCAAGGATGCAACGGGCGGGACAGAGCGTGGCTGGCGCCGCGAGTTTTCGCCTTTAATCCGCGGCCGCCGCTGACTATAAAAACCGGGTGTCAGACATCTCGGTCATCAACGCCAGCACGCGCCTCTGCGCGGTGTTCGGCCATCCCATCCGCCATTCCGCGTCGCCCGCAATGCAGAACGCCGCGTTTGCCCAGCTGGGATTGAACTGGTGTTACGTGGCGTGTGACGTCCGGCCGGAGGAATTGCGGGCGGCGTTGCTGGGCGCCAAATCGATGCAGTTCTCCGGACTGAATCTCACCGTGCCGCACAAGCTTCTCGCGCTGGACATGGTGGATGTGCTCGACGAATCCGCGCGCAACTGGGGAGCCGTGAACACCATTCGCTTCGAAGGCCGGGACAAGAGCGGCACGTGGATGCCGCTGGATCAATTCGCCGAGACGCCGCCGGAGAAGGTGCGTTCGCTCGGCTTCAACACCGACGCCGATGCGATTACCCGGGCGGTGCGTGAGTCGTTGGGCATGGAACTTGAAGGAAAGCGCGTGTTGGTGATTGGCGCGGGCGGCGCCGGTCGCGTGGCGGCGTTGAAGCTGGCGGCGGAGAATGTTGGCGAGCTGTATCTCGTCAATCGCACCGAGTCCAAGGCCGCCACGGTCGCGGCGGAAATCCGCCGGCGCCACCTGCGGATGAAGGTGCAGCTGGGTTATCCGCGCGGCGACATCGATCTGGCCATCAATGCCACGTCGCTGGGATTGCTGCCCGGCGACGCCTTGCCGTGGGACGGCAGGCAGTTTTCCCTCCGCCAGGCCCACGCGGTGTATGACATGATTTATCGTCCGGCGGAAACGCCGTTCCTCGCCGCCGCCAAGGCCGGAGGCAGCAAAACCGCCAACGGGCTGGAAATGCTGCTCTACCAGGGCGCCGCGGCCTTTGAATTATGGACCGGCCATCGGGCGCCGTTGAACGTCATGCGGGCGGCATTGGAGGCAAACATTTATGGGACTTAGCGCTGTTTTTGACCGCAGCAACTGGGTGGGGATTCCCTTTCATTTCTGGTCCGCCGTCATTTTCTGGCTGGGCTGCATGGTGGGCAGTTTTTTGAACGTCTGCATCCACCGGATGCCGCTCGGACTCAGCGTCGTTCATCCGCCGTCGCATTGTCCGCACTGCAAATACTCCATTCCGTGGTATCTGAACGTGCCGTTGCTGACGTGGTTGATGCTGCGGGGCAAATGCAAAAACTGCGGCGCGCCCATTTCGATCCGCTACTTTCTCGTCGAGCTGCTGACCGGACTGCTGTTTCTAGCCTCCTGGTTGCAGTTTGGCGGGCAGTCACCGGTCCGGGCGCTGGCCTGCTGTGTTTTGCTGGCGGGTTTGATCGCGGCCACGTTCATTGACTTCGAGCATTTCATCATTCCGGATGAAATCACCATCGGCGGCATCGTGGTGGGATTTGTGCTTTCGTTCTTCCTGCCCGAGTTGCACGGGCAAACCACGCTGACGGGCGGCATCACGCACAGCCTCGCCGGCATCGGGGTGGGTGGCGGGGTTATTTACGCTATTTTGCGGCTCGGCAAATTGCTGTTCGGGCGGCAACGCGTCGCGCTGCCCGCCGACACCAAAATCATTTTCGGCGAAACTGCCGTGGTGCTGCCGGACAAGGAAATCCCCTACGAGGAGCTGTTTTATCGCAAGAGCGATGTCATCGTGCTCCAGGCGCGCACGGTGGAACTGGTGGATCGCGGCTACCGCAACGTTGAAGTGCGGCTCAGTCCGGAGCGTTTGCGCATTGGCGGGGAGGATTTCGATCCCGAGACGGTGAAACATCTCGAAGCCGTGAGTGCGGAGATCACACTGCCGCGGGAGGCCATGGGGTTCGGCGACGTGAAATTCATGGCCGCCATCGGAGCCTTCCTCGGCTGGCAGGCCACCATTTTCTCGCTTATGGTCAGTTCCATGATCGGCGCCGCAGTAGGCGTGGGGTTGATCGTGCTGCGCAAACAACAATGGTCCTCGCGCCTGCCCTACGGACCCTACATCGCGCTGGCCGCAGTCGTCTGGTTGTTCGGCGGGCGCGCCCTTTGGACGGAATTATTCCTGCCGCGCTGAGCGGCGGGGGCACCATTCCTCAGTTGCGGGTCACGGAAGCGACGGCTTCACGCAGAATTGCGGCGCTGTGTTGCAGGCCGTTTTTTTCGGCGTCGTTCAAGGGCAGGGGAATCGCGGCCAATGCTCCCGCGCCGCCCACCAAATGAGGCAACGCCAGAGTGACGTTGTCGAGTCCGGCCACAGCAGTAATGCGCGTGGTGATGGTAAGAATGGCCCGTTGATCGTGCAGGAGCACCTCCACCAGCCGTGCGACGGCGCTGCCAATGCCATAGTAAGTCGCGCCCTTGCCGGCGATGATGTGATACGCCGCACGCCGCACCTGTTCATCGATGTTTTGACGGTCGTCCCCGGTCAGCGGTTTTTCCTGCACGCGGCTGAACTCAGCCAGGCTCATGCCGGCAATCGACGCCTGGGACCAGGTCAACACCTCGGAATCACCGTGCTCGCCAATCACGTAGGCATGCACGTGATGCGGATCCACGCCGAAGTGGCGTCCCAACAAGGCCCGGAACCGGGCGGTGTCGAGCATGGTTCCCGAACCAATGACGCGGGTGGCGGGCACGCCGCGTTGGGCCGCGAAATGCGCCGCCAGATGAGTGAGAATGTCCACCGGATTGCTGACCACCAGCAGCACGGCCTGTGGCGCGTGGGAGAGGATGCCGGGCACCACCTCGCTCAAAACGGCGGCGTTGCGTTGCAGCAGTTGCAGCCGCGTTTCGCCCGGCTTCTGCGCCACTCCGGCCGCAATAACCACCACCGATGCGCCTGCAAGGTCGGCATAATCTCCGGCCCGGACGGTCAGCGCGTGCGCGAACGGCACGGCGTGATAAATGTCATTTGCCTCGGCCTGGGCCCGGGCGCGATTGAGATCGACCAGCACGATTTCCCGGCCCACGCCGCGCATTACCAGCGCAAACGCCGAGGCCGAGCCCACCATGCCGCAACCCACGATGCCAATTTTCATAGTGACGATTACTGTAGTTCCCGGCCCGATTGCCGCCAGCCGAAAGGCGGGCGGTCAGACAAGCGTATTGAGGCACTGGGCGGGGCCGGCTCAGCTGTGCCCGGCCGTCCCTGCGTCAAAGCCTTTGAGCACGAACTGGGCAAGCATCTCCGCCACCGCTTCGGTGGGAATGAGGTCGGTATTGATGACCAGGTGGTAAAGCTGGGGGTTGGCGACGTCTTCACCGAAATACTTCTTCACGAACCGGCGCCGCCCCAGATCATGTTGCTGGATGAAATCGAGCGCCGATTTACGGGTCATGCCGCGATTCTCCGCCAGGCGTCGCACGCGCGCTTCCAGCGAGCCGACCAGGCGCACGTGCAGCACGTCCGGCAGCTTGCGCGTGACGATGCTGCTGCCGCGGCCGATGAGGATGACGTTGCCCAGCGCCGCCAGTTGCAACATGGTTTCAGTCGTTTGCTGCACGAGCGTCCACGACGCCGGGCGCAGGCCGAACACTTCGTCCATGATGTCCTGAAGTTCGGTGAGGCGGTCTTCCGGGAAGAACTTGTGCAGGCGCGCGGGCAGTTGATGATCTTCCAGCACCTTCTCGATGAGATTGCGGTCAAAAATCGTCCACGGGCGCGGCGCCTTGCGATCCGCCTCGTCCAGCAATTCGACCAGGTGACGCGCCACGACATTCGCACCGCTGCCGGCTTCCCGGGACAAGGTCACCGCGCGGAAACGTTTTTGCGGCGTGGCGGAAGGGCGGATGCCGGTTTTGATCTGCGTGCTGAGGTAGGACTGGCACCGTTCGAGGCGAAGGTTTTCATTCATGATTCCTCCACAACGTGGCGGGTTGTTGTTGCGGTCGGCAGAGCGGAAAATCCAGCCCGTCCCTTTGGCGGGCGGTGCCGCGCGACCGGGCTCTCGAATCGCACCGGCCGGCTGCGGCCTTCCCCGGTGGCACCAACTGGAACACACGGTTTCACCTGTTCCAAATTAGCTCACCCTTAGGAGCTTGCAAACGCGTTCTTGCGCATTCCTGCGCGGCGCGATGCCGGCCAGCTCGTTCAAGCCACCACCAGATTCACCATCCTCTTGGGCACCACGACGACTTTTTTCACGGTCTTGCCTTCGATTGCCGCTTTGATTTTTTCGGAGGCGAGTGCGGCGGACTCCATCTCGGCTTGCGAGGCGGTCGCGGAAATCTTGATGACGTCGCGCAGTTTGCCGTTCACCTGCACGGGAATCTCGATTTCCGATTCGACGAGCAGGCTTGCATCAAACTTGGGCCACGGAGCGTAGGCCAGGGAGGTTGAGGGTTGAGGGTTGAGGGTTGATAACCTCGACCAAAGTTCCTCCGCCAGATGCGGAGCGAAGGGCGCAAGCAACTGGAGGAAGGTTTTCAGAGTCGCAACCGGCCTGGCCTCCCAAGTCATCGCGTCATTGATGAACACCATCATCGCCGAGATGGCCGTGTTGAAGCGCATCGCGTCGAGGTCTTCGGTGACTTTCTTGATGCACGTGTGCAGCGTCTTGAGTTGCGCCGGCGTGGCGGCCACGTCCCGGATGCGCGCATCGAGCTTGATCAAGTTCAGCAGTTCTGCGCGTCCCTGCGTCTCCGCGGTGGTTTCTGCCTGCTCAAACTCCGTCTCGGACTTTTCATCCACGAACAACCGCCACACGCGGCCGAGGAAACGATACACGCCCTCGACGCCCTTGGTGTTCCACGGCTTGGTGTCCTGGAGCGGGCCCATGAACATTTCGTAAAGGCGGAATGCATCCGCGCCGAACTCTTTGAGGATGTCGTCGGGATTCACGACGTTGCCGCGCGACTTGGACATCTTCTGGCCGTCTTCGCCGAGGATGAGCCCTTGGTTGACGAGCTTGAAGAACGGCTCAGGTGTCGAAACGTGACCGAGGTCGAACAAAACCTTGTGCCAGAATCGCGCGTAGAGCAGATGCAACACGGCGTGTTCCGTGCCGCCGACGTATAAATCCACGCCGGGCGTGGATTTGGTTGAGGGTTGAGAGTTGACGGTTGATGAACCGGAAACGCCCATCCAATACGCTTCGGCCTCCTTGCCGACGAACGTGCCGCCGTTCTTCGCATCGAGGTAGCGCAGGTAATACCAGCAACTGCCAGCCCATTGGGGCATGGTGTTCGTCTCGCGTGTGGCACCGTCGGGGAGATTGACCCAATCCGTCGCCCGCGCGAGCGGGGGCTGGCCGTCAGGGGTGGGTTTGTAATCTTCGAGCGTCGGCGGGAGCACGGGCAGCGCGCTTACGGGCAGCGCCTCGTGATGGCCGTTCTTCCAAACGATGGGGAAGGGCTCGCCCCAATAGCGCTGCCGGCTGAACAGCCAGTCGCGCAGCTTGTAGTTGATGGTCTTCTTGCCGAGACCCTTTTCCTCCAGCCAGGCGGTGATTTTCCGCTTCGCCTCGGGCGTGGGCAGCCCGGTGATGAAACCGGAGTTCACGCTGACGCCGTCATCGGTGAAACCCTGCCAATCTGTTTTTGCATCGTTCGGCTGGACGACTTGCACGATGGGCAGGTTAAATTTCTGGGCGAACTCGAAGTCGCGGGTGTCGTGCGCCGGCACGGCCATGATGGCGCCGGTGCCGTAGCTGGCGAGCACGTAGTCGGCAATCCAGATGGGAATCTGCTCGCCGTTGACGGGATTGAGGGCGTAAGCGCCGATGAACACGCCGGTCTTTTCCTTGGCGAGTTCGGTGCGTTCGAGATCGGATTTGCCGGCGGCGTAGGCCTTGTAATCTTCGACAGCTTTCTTCTGTTCAGCCGTCGTGAGTTGCGGAACGAGTTTGTGTTCCGGCGAAAGCACTATGTAGGTCGCGCCGAACAACGTGTCGGGGCGGGTGGTGAACACGCGGATCTTTTCGCCTGAGCCAGCGACTTGGAAATCCACTTCCGCGCCTTCGCTGCGACCGATCCAGTTCCGCTGCATTTCCTTGAGCGAGTCGCTCCAGTCAATCGTGTCGAGGTCGGCCAGCAGCTTTTCCGCGTAGGCGGTGATGCGGAGCATCCATTGGCGCATCGGCCTGCGGATGACGGGAAAGCCGCCGACTTCGCTCTTGCCGTCGATGACTTCTTCGTTCGCCAAGACGGTGCCGAGTTCGGGGCACCAGTTCACCGGCGCTTCACTGACGTAAGCGAGGCGTTTGGAGTCACGGTAGGCGCGGCGCGCGGCTTCGAGTGGAGCGCTGCTGTCCTCAGCCGCAGCGCTTTCGCCAACCGGACCCGCTGCGGCTGAGGGCAGCCGCGGTCCAGCCAGCTCGGGCGGATATTTTAACGTTTCAATCGGCTCCGCTTTGTTTGTCTCGGGATTGAACCACGAGTTGTAAATCTGGAGAAAAATCCACTGCGTCCAGCGGAAGTATTCCGGATCGGTGGTGGCTACTTCGCGCGACCAGTCGTAGCTGAAGCCGAGCGATTTGATCTGCCGCGTGAAGTTCGCGATGTTCTGCTCCGTGGTCTTGCGCGGATGCTGGCCGGTTTTGACGGCGTATTGCTCGGCGGGCAGGCCGAAGGAATCCCAGCCCATCGGATGCAGCACATTGAAGCCGCCCGCGCGGCGGTAGCGGGCGAGAATGTCCGTGGCCGTGTAACCCTCCGGATGGCCGACATGCAATCCCGCGCCGGACGGGTAGGGGAACATGTCGAGGATGTAGAACTTGGGCGGCAGGTCGTTTGCCGTCGCTTTTTTGCCCGCCAGTCCGTGGCGCAGTCCGAAAGGATGATTCGCCGGGATGGTTTCGCCCGGGTTGAAGGCGCGAAACGCCTGCTGCTCGTCCCAGGCTTGCTGCCATTTGGCTTCGATCAGATGAAACGGATACTGTCGCCGCGACATAGGCCGGCAAGGATGTGGAAACCACGCGAGCCGGGCAATCGCTGATTTCGCGCTGCGGCGTGCTCCTAACCTCCGGGCGCGCCGGGTCGTGCGGGACGATTGGCCGAAGACGCGCCGGCATGGCCAGAAGCGCGGCTGGGCTTTTTTTGGCTTTTGGCAAAGCAACCGGCGAGTAGCCCGGATTGATTTTTCGGCGTTCACTGGAAACGGTTATCAATGCCACCAAGGCGGTCCGTCGGTGCGAACATGGGTGCGTTATGAATGCGCGTATTACAGCCGTTCCCGAAGCGGCGGCCGGCGATCACCAGGGGGCGACGCCAGTGACCGTCCGCCGTTTCCTCGGCATTGATCTGGGCGCGGAAACACTGAAGATCGTGGAAGTCTGTGAAGCGGGCGGCCGGATCACACCCATCCGGCGTCGGCTGGTGGAACATCACAAGAAGCCCGGGCCGTGCCTGCTTGAGCTGCTCCGGGAATTCGACTGGGACAACGTCCATGGTGCTGCCATCAGCGGCCGGCTTGCCCGGCTGGTTACGTTGCCGCGGATTCCCACCAAGCAGGCCCAGGCGAGCGGCTTCCGCTTTCTGTTTGGGCAGCGCGCCGCCACGGTGGTGGCCATTGGCAGCCACGGTTTTTCCGTGCTGGAACTGCGCCCCAACGGACTGGAAGTGCTGCGCGAAAACAGCCGTTGCTCGCAGGGCACGGGGAATTTTCTGCGGCAACTGTGCGAGCGCTTCAATCTCACGCCCGCCGCCGCGAGCGAGGTGTGTGCGGATGTGCAGCAATCCGCCCCGCTTTCCGGACGCTGCCCGGTCATCCTCAAGACCGACATGACGCACCTCGCGAACAAAGGCGAAAGCCGGGAGGCCATTCTCGCCGGGCTGTTCGATGCCGTGTGCGAAAACGTCCTCGTGCTCGTCAAACCCGGGGTCAGTCCGCCGGACGTGGCGCTCATCGGCGGGGTGAGCCGGTCACGGCGCATCCGCAACACCTTTGCCGCCAAACTGGCCGCGCAAGGCATGAACCTTCTCGAAGTGGAAGCCGCGGACGTGGAATTTTTTGACGCCATCGGCTGTGCGCTCCAGGCCGCCGCCAAACCGGCGCCGGTGCCGCCGCTGGAAGAATTGTTGATCACCAATTCCGAAGCCCGGCTCGACACGGTCGAAGCGTTAAGCGGCGCCTTGCGCCTCGTGCGGCGCCTGCCCCCACCGGTTCCGCCCGCCCGCAACGGCCACGTGCGCCAACTGATCTTCGGCTTCGACATCGGCTCGACCGGTTCCAAAGCTGTGGCGCTGGATGCGGCGACGGACGAGACGATTTGGGAAGGCTACCGGCGCACGTCCGGGGATCCCGTCGGGGCCGCCCAGGAGCTGCTGGCGCGCTTCGTGACGGAATGCGGATCTGAAGGCGTCATCCGGGCCTTTGGCGTCACGGGCAGCGGCCGCGAAATCGCCGGCTCGCTGCTCACCACGTGCTACGGCGGCGACGCGGTGTTCATCCTGAATGAAATCGCCGCCCATGCCGAAGGGGCGCGGCACTTTGATCCGCGGGTGGACACCATTTTTGAAATCGGCGGGCAGGATGCCAAATACATCCGGCTCGCGGATGGCCGCGTGGTGGATTGCGCGATGAACGAAGCGTGCAGCGCGGGCACCGGTTCGTTCATTGAGGAGCAGGGCGGCAAGTTTGCGGGTATTGCCGGCGTGGTGCAGCTCGGTGAAGAGGCGTTGCGCGCCGGGCGGTGCGTTTCGCTCGGGCAACATTGTTCCGTTTTCATGGCGGAAGTGATTGGTGAAGCGGTGGCCGCGGGGCGCGAACAGCGCGAGATCATCGCCGGGCTTTACGATTCAATCATCCAAAACTACCTGCATCGTGTGAAAGGCAACCGCTCGGTGGGCGCGGTGATTTTCTGTCAGGGCATGCCGTTCGCGTCCGATGCGCTGGCGGCGGCGGTGGCCCGGCAGACCGGGAGTGAAATCATCATCCCGCCGAACCCCGGCACCGTCGGGGCGCTTGGCATCGCGCTGCTGGCCCGTCACGAAACGAACTGGCTGGCGAACGCCATGCTCGATCCACAACGCTTCCTGGAAGCGCGCATCGAGGCGAAGGAAACCTTCAACTGTCGCTCGACCGTGGGGTGCGGCGGCGTAGGAAACCGTTGCCGCATTGATTCCATCCGCACCGTCGTGGCCGGCCGGCAACAGCGCTTCAACTGGGGCGGCGCCTGTGCGCTCTACGACAAGGGCACGCGCAAACGCAAGCTGCCGGACCGCTCGCCCGACCCGTTCCGCGAGCGCGAAGACCTGATTCAGGCATTGCTCGCCACCAACGACGCCCGGCCGGGCGCCAAGGTCATCGCGCTGACCGACGAGTTCGGGCTGAAGGGGACCTTTCCGTTCTTCGTCACGTTCTTCCGCGCGCTCGGCTTTCAACTGCGCGTCAGCACGGGCGCGGACCACGCGGTGCTCAAACGCGGCGTGAAGGAGGCGAACATTCCGTATTGTGCGCCGATGCAGCTCTACCACGGTCTGACCAGCCAGATGGCTGACGCGCCGTGTGATTATATTTTCCTGCCGATGGTGTGCAGCCTGAACCGCGTGGGCGGCGAAGAACATGCAAAAGTCTGCCCCATCGTGCAGGCGAGCCCATGGATTCTTCAACGCGACTTCGACAGCAGATTGAACGGCAATGTGCTGTCGCCGGTGATCGAGGTCGGCGCGGGGAACTACGACTCTGCCGAGTTCAAAGCCAGCTGTGCCCGGCTGGCAGCCCAGTTGGGCTTTGCCGCCGAAGTCCAGTGGCAACCCGCGTTTCGAGCCGCCGTCGCGGCGCAACAACAATTCGACGCAGATTGCCGGTCCATCGGCGAACGCGCGCTGACCTTTTGCGCCGGGCACAAATTGCCGGCCGTGGTGGTGCTGGGGCGGCCCTACACGATTTACAACAAGGTGCTCAACTCGAATGTGCCGGCGATTCTCCGCGAGCAGGGGGCGATGGGGATTCCCGTCGATTGTTATCCGTTGGGCGGCGACGTGCCGGTGTTTGGCGACATGTATTGGGCGCACGGTCAGCGGATTCTCCGCGCCGCGCATCAGATTCGCCGCGCACCGGGCATTTACGCGGTTTATTGCAGCAACTATTCCTGCGGCCCGGACAGCTTCAACCTCCACTTCTTTGCCTACATCATGGACGGCAAACCGTTCGCGATCATCGAGACGGACGGTCACGCGGGAGACGCGGGCACCAAAACGCGCATCGAGGCGTTCCTGCACTGTGTGGCGGGAGAACTCAAAGCCGCGGCGGCGACGGCAAAAACGCCGAATCGTTTTGCCGCCTTGCAGCCTGCGCGGCTTGCGGTGGCGGACTTTCAACGGGACCAGCGCATCTTGATTCCGCCGCTGGGACCGAACTCTGACGTGCTCGCGGCGGGTTTGCGCGGGCTGGGTTACCGCGCGGAAACGTTGCCGCCCGTGGACGCCGCCGCGTTGCGGCTCGGGCGGCGGTTTACGTCCGGCAAGGAGTGTGTGCCGATGTGCATGACACTGGGCGGCCTGCTGCAACGCATGAGCGAACTGCCAGCCGATGAGCACGTCATTTACGCGCTGCCGGGGGGGAGCGGCCCGTGCCGGTTTGGTGTTTACAACCTGCTGAACCAGCTCACGCTCGAACGGGCCGGCCTGCGTGAGCGCGTGCACATCTGGGCGCAGCACGAGGAGGGCTACTTCGACCGGTTGCCGCCGGGCTTTGCGTTGCTGGTGTTCGCGGGCTTCACGGCGGCGGATGCCTTGCAGGAAATGCTGCTGGAGGTGCGTCCCGGCGAGAAAAATCCCGGCGCCGCCCAGGCGATTTACGAGCGCGCCACCCGCAAATTGCATCGCCGGCTCGAAGACCGCGCCATGGGGGACTTGGGTCTGACCCGCGCGCTCTGGCAGGTGGCCGGAGGAAATCTCTTTGGACTGCGGCGTCTGCTCACGCAGGCGGCGCGCGAGTTCGCGGCGGCACGGGGCGAAACGGAGCGTCCACGCGTGCTGGTGGTGGGCGAGATTTACGTGCGCTCTAACGCGTTCGCGAACGACCACGTCGTCGCGCGCTTGGAGGAACGGGGGTTGCGGGTTGCGCTGGCGCCGTGTGGAGAGTTCATCGAATACGTGGACCATCTCAACCATGTGGTGCATCGTCGCGGCGGGTGGAGCAGCCATATCAGCATGGCCGTTCAGGATCGCGTGCGCGCGCTGGTGGCCCGCGTCGGGCAACGCGAACTTGGCATGCATCCACCGGTGCCGGTGGCGGAGACGCTGGCTGCCGCTGGGGATTACCTGCCCGTCAGTCACGAAGGCGAGGCGGTGCTCACCCTGGGCGCGGCCCTGCACCATTGGCGCGCTGGCCAGATTGACGCCGTGGTGAACGTGGGGCCGCTGGAATGCATGCCCACCAAGGTGGCCGAGGCGCAATTCTTCCACATCGCGCAAAAGGAAGGTCTGCCGACGCTGACCCTCGCGCTGAACGGCGACCCGCTGAACCCGGAGGCACTGGACAATTTCGTCTTTGAAGTGCAGGAGCGTTTTCGGAGGAAGGTCGAATCGAGCTGTGCTTCCGTCAATTTTGCCGGGAAGTGTTGAGGCGGGTTTCGGACGTTCCAAGGCGCACAACGACGATTCGTGGTGGCGCTCTGGAACCACGACGAATCGTGTTCCCCCGCAATTTTTCCTTTTTCCGTCGCAGCCTTGCACGTTGAATGAACCGGATGTCGCGCGACTATGTCTTGCAGCCGTTCCGGGCGCCGGTGGAGCTTGCCATCCATTATGCCCAGGAGCTGAACGAGCAGCAACTGGCGGCCGTCACGGCGCCGCCGGGGCCGGCCCTCGTGATCGCCGGCGCGGGCTCGGGCAAGACGCGGACGCTGACCTATCGCGTGGCCTACCTGCTGGAGCAGGGCATCCCGCCGGACCGCATGTTGCTCCTCACCTTCACCAACAAGGCGGCCAAGGAGATGATGCGGCGCGTGGCGGATTTGCTCGGACAGGATTTGCCCGCGCTGTGGGGCGGCACCTTTCATTCCGTCGGCAACCGCATCCTGCGCCAGCACGCCCCCAAGCTCGGTTTCGGCCGGGACTTCACCATCCTCGATCGCGATGACGCCAAGGCGCTCATCAAGTCGTGCATCGCCGAGGCGCAGATTGACGTGAAGGCGACGCGCTTTCCCAAGCCGGAAGTGCTGGCGGAGGTCTTTTCGCTCGCGGTGAACACCCACAAGTCCGTCGCGGAAATCATCGGCGAACAATACGATCATTTTGCGCATCTCACGCCGGCCATTGCCGGGCTGGCCCAGCGTTACGCGGACAAGAAGCGCGCCACAAATGCCATGGACTTCGATGATTTGCTGGTGCTCTGGCTGCGGCTGTTGCAGGAGCACAACGACATTTGCGAGCAATTTCAGCGGCGGTTCCAGTTCATTCTCGTGGACGAGTATCAGGACACGAACAAGCTCCAGAGCGATTTGATCGATCTGCTCGCGGCGCGCAGCCGGAACGTGATGGTGGTGGGCGATGACGCGCAGAGCATTTATGCGTGGCGCGGGGCGAATTTTCAAAACATCCTGAAGTTCCCCGAGCGTTATCCGGGCGCGAAGGTGTTCAAGATCGAAACCAACTACCGCAGCACGCCGGAGATCTTGAATGTGGCGAACGCGGCCATCACCGCGAACGTAAACCAGTTTGCCAAGGAGCTGACGCCGGCGCGGAAACCGGGGATGAAACCGGCGCTGGTCACGTGCGAGGATGCCGGACAGCAGGCGGCGTTTGTGGCGCAGCGAATGTTGGAGTTGCGGGAGGAGGGCGCGGCGCTGGACGACATTGCGGTGCTGTATCGCTCGCATTTTCACGCACTCGAACTGCAACTGGAGCTCACGCGGCGGAACATTCCGTTTACGATCACCAGCGGCATCCGGTTCTTCGAGCAGGCGCACATCAAGGACGTCACGGCTTACATCAAGTTCGTGACGAATCCGCGGGATGAACTGTCGTTCAAGCGCGTGGTGGAATTGTTGCCGGGCGTGGGCGGCAAGGCGGCGGACAAGTTGTGGGCCGGGTTTTGTGCGGAGTGCGGAGTGCGGAGTGCGGAATTGGGGATGGGAACATCCAATAACCAACAACCAACAACCACCGTTCAATCGGAGGACGCGAACGCAACACGCGCTACGCAACCGGTTGCCCTCCTAGCCACGGCGCTCCAGAAATGTTCCAAAGCCGTGCCGAAGAAAGCCGCCACTGCGTGGGCGCAGTTCGTGGCAACGCTGGCGCAACTGGAGGCGCCGGACGTGCGCCATAGTGCAGCGAAGATGATCAAGCTCGTCATCGACGCAGGTTACGACGATTACCTGATTGAGAATTACGACAATCACGCGAACCGGCTGGATGACCTGGAGCAACTGGCGATATTCGCGCGGCAATTGCCCGACGTGGAGGATTTTCTGACGCAACTGGCGTTGCTGACGAACGTGGAGGCCGAGGACGATAAACCCAAGCCGCAGGATGAAGAATCGGTGAAGCTTTCGACGATCCACCAAGCCAAGGGGCTGGAGTTCGACATCGTGTTTGTGATCATGCTGTGCGACGGGCTGTTTCCCTCGGCGCGCTCGCTCGACACGTCCGAGGGATTGGAGGAGGAGCGGCGGTTGTTCTACGTGGCGGTGACGCGGGCGCGGAACGAGCTTTACCTGAGTTACCCGCTGGTGCGGAAAGGGTTTGCCGGTGACGCGTTTGATTTGCAGCAGCCGTCGCGCTTCCTGAGAGAAATTCCCGCAGACCTGCTGGGGGAGTGGAATCTGCGCGCTTACTGAGGCGAAAAACCCGCGCCAGACTACCGGCGCCGCGCTGCGGGCCGCCGATTCAAACGGCCTTGATGACGACCAGCGTCTGGTCGTCGGCCAAAGGTGCGTCCTGGGTGAACTGCTTCACGCCGCCAAAAACAGCGGCTGAAATTTCCAACGCGGTCGCGCCGCGTTTCGCCTGCAACAACGCAATGAGCCGGTCACGGCCAAACTCCTCTCCGGCTGGGCCGACGGCCTCGGTCAGACCGTCCGTGTAAAGCACCAGCAGGTCGCCGGTTGCCACGGCGATCTCCTGCTCGGCCCGGGCATTGTCCAGCTTGCCTTCGCGGTCCAGGCCGATGGCCACGCCTTTGGGGGCGAGCACGTCCACCGCGCCTGTGTCGGCATGGACCCAGAGCAGCGGATCATGCCCGGCGCGGGCAAAGCGGAACGTCCGCTTCGGGCCATCAAGGATGCCATACAACACGGTGACGAAGGTGTCTTCGCGCAAATCGGGGGATACCTGATGGTTGAACTCGGTCAGCGCCTGCGCCGGGGCGGTGTGTTGCAGCATTTGGGAGCGCATGACGGAGCGGCACATGGCCATGACCAAGGCGCCCGCAGCGCCTTTGCCGGAAGCATCGGCAATGGCCACTCCGACTCGTTGTGCGTCCAGCGCCAGGTAATCAAAGTAGTCACCGCCGACGCGCAAGGCGGGCTGGTTGGCGCCGGCGATTTCAAACCCGCTGATGGTGGGTGTGACCTTGGGCAGGAGCAGGGCCTGGGCTTCGCTGGCCAGGCGCAGGTCCGCGTCGAGCCGTTGCTGTGCCGCCTGAACTTCAAATGCCTCGGCAAGGTAAAGTGACATCGCGATTTGGGCCGCCAGCGCATCGAGCAGAAAATAGTCGAACTCGGTGAAGAACGGTGGCGCGAGTTCGTGGTCCGGCTGCTTGTTGATGACGGCGATGACGCCCAGCAGGCGGTTGCGGAACTTCAGGGGCACGGTCAGCAAACTGCGAATCGGTTCGCCTGCGGCCGGCTTCGGAAAACGTTCGTCATTGATGGCATCGCGAACCAGCATGCAGCGGCCCAAGGCGGCCGTCTGCCCGATGAAACCCTCGCCGGCCGCGAAGGTTTCCGGCTCGCGGGGTGGCGCGGAGAGGGCGGGAAAGGAACCAATCGTGAGGCGGCGCGTCAGGCGGCCCTCGGCGCCTTCGGGCAGGAACAGCGCGCCCGCCGAGGCCACCGTGGTCCGGATGGCGAAGCGCACGATGGCGTGCATCATCGCCTCCATTTTTGTGCCCGAGTGAAAGGCGTCGCCCAGCGGTTGCAGGTTTTCGAAGGCCAGCCGGCGGCGTTCCTCGTAGAGCGCGAGCCGCGCCTGCAAATCCTGAATCCGTTCCGTGTTTCGACGGAAAATCGCGAGCAGTGCGATGACCAGCGTGGAAAGAAAGATGACGACAAAAGCCCAGCCCGAATTGGTGATGGCAAACAGAATTGGAAGCGATCCGTGGTCGGGCGTCACGCGCCACTTTTAAGGCGTTTGAGGTCTTCTGCCAAGAATTGTGTGAGCTCCTTGAACTTGGGGACGTTGTCCGAGCAAATGCTCATCAGCGTTTGATGCGCTTCGAGCGAGGCTTCCTTGAGCTCGATCTTCGAGGGATTGAGCGGCGTCGGCGCGGAACTGGTCGGCGGGCTGGGCAGCTTGAGCGGGCCGTGCGTCACCTGGAACAGGTGCAGAACCCCGAGGTTGTCGAGCAGTTCGGTGATGCGCGGGTTGGGGTTGAGCAGTTCAACGCCAGGCTGGCGGAGGCCGAAGCCCGACAATACGCCGAGAAACGTGCTGTCCATGAGCGTGCAATCAGTCAGGTCGATGAGATACCGATCAAAGTGCTCCTCGCGCAATCCGTTGCACAGGGATTTGAAATCCAGGGCGGAGGCAAAATTGGCGCGGCCATGGATCTGCACACAGGCAAAATGCCCGCAGGCCAGCACCATCAAAGTGGCGGACGATGTGCTCATCTTCGGTTCGATGCGACGGCGGGCGGACGGCGGGAGGGCTCGCCCACAATCCGCGCCAGCGTTTGCTGCAATATCATCGCGTCGTCAAGGCCGCTGGAAACCAGTTTCCGGTTGGCCTGCAACAAAAGGTCCATCGCGCGCACCAGTTCGGCAGATGAATAATTTCGCGCCTGCCGCAGCGAGTTGAACAGCACGAACGGATGCATCGCCAGGGGATTGTATTTCCGGTCTTCGGGCAGCCGGTCGGCCGGCACCTGGGCGAGCTGGGCCTTGAACTGGTCATAGCGCGCCGCCGACTTGAGCCAGCCTTCCCGGAGCATCTCCTGCAACAGAATCAACACGCGCACTTTAGAAATGAGCCCGTAGAGCAGTCCGATCGTGGACTTGTCCTTGTCGACTTTGAGGCGGATTTCCCAGAGTTCCTCGTCGAGGCACTTGAGCAGCCTGGGCAGATCCCGGTCGCCCAAGGCATCGCCGAGGGCAAAGGCGCGGGCCTGTTTGTTGCGGACGCAAACGGCCTCGACATCGGCCAGCGTCACGGCAGCCCGGTCGCCGGCATACAATGAAACTTTTTCGACTTCGGAAGCGAGGGCGCGGGCGTTGGGACCGACGCGGGTGATCATTTCCGCGAGCGCCTCGGCGGCGATGGTTTTGCCGCGTTCCTGCAAGGCCTGTTCGGCCCAGCGTTCTGCCTCGTCCTCCCAGCCTTTCTGGTCAACGGACCAGCCGGCAAAGGTTTCGATGGCGCCAACCTTCTCAAGCGTTTTGTAGAAGCCCCGGCGTTTGTCCACCCTTGCGGCGCTGATGACCAGGCGGACGCCCTGCCAGTTGAAGTCCTTGAGCTCCGTGGCGAGGTCGCCGAGGGCACTGGTGACGGCCGCGGAAGTGGCGGTGCGCTCATCGCCGAGGAAATTGCAGTCGCGGAACCAGATGGCCTTGCCGCCACCAAAGAAGGGAAGGGTCTGGAGCGCTTCGCGCAGGCGGGCCAGGGCTTTGAGCGCCTCGTCGGCGTTGCCGGCGGTGGCGTCGATGGTTTCGTGGTCCATGCCGCCCAGTTCGTCGCACCATTGCTGGTAAAGTTGACGGGCCCGCTGTTTGACGGCGTAATCGTCTTCGCCGCAAATGAGCGCCAGGGGGGATTGAGGGCCACTGGACTTGGACGGGGGCATGACTACTCCGCCTCGCCCGATTCATTCATGCGCTCGAGCGCCTCGCTCATGTCCTCAACCTGTTCCCAGAGCGCGGTGGAGACAAAAATGGGCTTCCGTTGGGCGGTGGCGAGGGCCAAGCAATCGCTTGGGCGGGCGTCCAGTTCGACCAGTTTGCGGCCGAGTTCGTTCTGCTGCTGCAAGATGATGCGGGCAAAATACGTTGCGTTGCGCAGTTCGGTGATGACCACGCGTTCGATGCCGATGCCGAAGCCTTTGAAGATGTTCTGGACCAGTTCATGGGTCAGCGGGCGCTCGGTGCGCTGGTTGTGGAGATACATGGCGATGATCTGCCCCATGTTGGGATCCACGCTGATGACGAAAACCTTCTCCTCATTGCCCACAAACACCGCACTGCCGGTGTTGGCGGGCAATATCCCCCGAATTTGAACTTGCACCACGTCCTGTTTCATCCTGTTTGACTCTAGTTTTCAACCGGCCAAAACACAAGTCTGCCGCCTGCAAAAACGGGCGGCTTCGGCTCAGGAACTCGCGCTGGTGTAACGCCGCAGGGAGGCGCGCCACCCCAGTTCCGAGACGGCCGCGCACAGTGCGGCCATGCCCAGCATCAGCAACAGCGGTCCTGGCTGGTCCAGTTTGTCGGCCAGAACCCGCGTCGGGACGTTGGAAACCAGAAGCATCGGGATGGCCAGCGTGAAGAACGCCTTGAACAGCCCGCGAAAGGCTTCATCCGGCAGGCGGGCGATGTTGAACAGATTGTAGTAACCCCACACGATGCCCTGCGCCTTCACCGTCCAGAAGCAAACGGCCGCCAGCAGGAGCATCAGCGAGTAATGAATGGAAATGCCCAGGACGCACAGGCCGAGAAAGCCCGCAAGTTGGAGGACGGTGGGATGGAGGTGCAACTGGTGGGCCGCGTAAGCCATGACCAGCGCCGCCGAACCCGCGTTGACGAAACCGCCCAAATCCACCTGTCGCAGCGAAACGATGAACCGCGTGTTCGCCGGCAGTAACAGGAGAAAGTCCAGTTTGCCGCTCCGCACCAATTCGGAAAGATTGGTCAGGTTGACGAGAAAAAAGGACTGGAAGATTTGCTGGATGAAGTTGCTGGCGGCCACCAGCAGGACCACCTGCCATTTGGTCCAGGAGCCGATGGCATCCGTGTGAAGGTAGAGCACGCTGATGAAACAGATTTGCAATGCAAACCAGAGCAGCTCGACGATGATCCACAGGAGAAAATTGCTCTTGAAGCTCATCTCCCGCGCGAGCGAGTTTTTGGCCAGGGCGAGATAAATCGAAAAATAGCGCGCCCAACGGGATTGCCCCCGGGGCGTAGCCGCCGGGCGGGGGGGCGGGGTCGGCTTTGCCAAATCCGTTGCGGAAGTCGGGTTCATGCTCATCCCCCCACCGCCGAGTATTTGCGAATGCCGCGCGCCCAGGCAAAGCGCGCGGCGCCATAGGCGAGCATGACCCAGAGGAACTGCATGCCCAGGCCTTGATACAGCGCGGGCCCGGTTGTCTTGCCCATGTAAACGCTGACCGGAAAGTAGAGTTGATAGGGAAATGGCGTGTAATACATCGCGTGTTGCAATCCCGGCGGCAGAATATCCAGCGGAAACAAGTGCCCGCTCGCGAGGTATTCAAAGGCGTAGAGAATGAAGATGAACGTTGAAACCTCCAGCACCCAGAACGCGAGCATGGCCATGGCGTAGGAGGTCAGAAACTGGAGCAGGGCGGTCAACCCGACTGAAAGACCAAACCAGCCGAACTGGCTCCACGTGGGCGGCAGCACAAAATATTGCCGGAACCAGAAGATGAACAGCGCCAGCGGAATGGCCGCGACGCCGAGGTATGTCAGCCGGCCCGCCAGGAACAGGCTGAGCCGATACCACAGATAGTCCAGCGGCTTGAGCAGGAACTGGCTGATGTTGCCGTCCTTGATGTCCGCCGCAATGGCCCAGTCGTCCTCGTTCACGGCGGTCAGCGCATCAACGAGTTGCACGATGAGATAATACGACAGCATCTCGGCGAGCGTGTAACCGGAGATCGTCGCCCCGGCACCGCCCTTGCCGGTGTAAATCGTCCGCCAGAGATAAAGCATCGCGGTCAGCGGAATGAGTCCGAACAGGGAGCGCGCCAGAAAGTTCACCCGGTAGGCCAGGTTGTTCTGCATTCCGACGCTAATGACGTGCCAATACTTCTTCATGCCGCGTTGCGCATGTCCATTTTAAGCCAGCCTGTGAGGAAAGCGCCAGCGCACACCCGCAGATGGATGAATTTGTTTGCGGCCATTATCCGGGGATTCTAGGGTCAGCGGCTTCCGGAGCACGGGGAGGCAGAAAAATTGCTAAATGATGAAATTTATGGCTAAGGCACCGCTCGCAAAAGAGGAACTCGACCGGTTGGTCGCCGGGCTCAACAAGCTGGCGCGCAATCTGTGGTGGACCTGGGATCAGCAGGCACAGGAGGTGTTCCAGGAACTTTCTCCACGCGGCTGGCAGAACATGTTCCACAACGCGGTCGCCATTCTGCGCGAAGTTTCGGAGAGCGAATTGCGCGCCCGCCTTCAGGATCAGGACTTCGCCGAGCGCGTGGGCGCCGCCATTGCCAAGTATGAAACCTACGTTGCGGAAAAGAACACGTGGGGCAATGAAAACGGCCCGGCGCTCGCCAGGAATCCCGTGGCCTATTTTTCGGCGGAGTTTGGCCTGCATGAAACGCTGCCCATTGCGGCTGGCGGCCTTGGGGTGCTGGCGGGCGATCACATGAAATCCGCCAGTGATCTGGGCCTGGGTTTTGTCGGCGTCAGCCTGTTCTATCGCGAAGGCTATTTCCAGCAGGCCATTGATCACAACAACTGGCAGACCGAATACTACACGCTTTTGAACCCGCCCAACCTGCCGATGGAACCCGTGCTCGACGCGCAGGGCAACCCGGTTGTCTGCACGGTGGACATCAACATGGCGCAGGTCGCCTTCCAGGCCTGGCGTGTGAACGTCGGACGCGTCCCGATTTATCTCATCGACGCCAACCGGCCGGAGAACGAACAACGCTTTCGCGACCTTACCATGCGCGTTTATGGCGGCGACAGCAGCACGCGCATCATGCAGGAAATTCTTCTCGGCATCGGTGGTGTAAAACTCTTGCGTCAGCTGGGCGTGACGCCCTCGGTCTTTCACATGAACGAAGGGCACGCCGCCTTCCTGACCCTTGAGCTGATTCGGGAAAAGATGGCCGCCGGCAAAACCTTTGAGCAGGCCGCGGCGGACACCAAGCAGCAATGTCTGTTCACCACGCACACGCCGGTTGAGGCGGGGCATGATCGTTTCACCGTGGAGATGATGGACTATGCGCTCCACCGCTACCGGAATCAGCTGGCGGTTCCGTTTGACCAGTTGATCGGTTTGGGCCGGGTCAAACCCGAAGATGCACGCGAACCGTTCTGCATGACCGTGCTCGCGCTGAAGCTTTCGCGCGCGGCCAACGGCGTGAGCGAGCTGCATGGCCGCGTCAGCCGCCACATGTGGCACGCGCTTTTCCCCGGCAAGGCGGTCGAAGAGGTGCCCATTGGCCACGTCACCAATGGCGTTCACACGCTGGGCTGGATGAAGGGACCGGTGCGCAAATTCTGGCGGCGGCGGCTGGCGGGCAACTGGGAGGGCTTTTCCCCGGCGGAGAAGAAGGCCAAAGGCGGCAAGGGCACGTCCGTCTGGAGCAAGCTGACCAAGGCCCATTGGGACGACACGCTCGACGATCCGGAGTTCTGGCAGCGGATTGCTGACCCAGGTTACGTTTCCGACGAGGAACTCTGGGCATTGCGGTATCAACTGCGCCGTGAGCTGATTGAATTCACCCGGCGCCGGCTGTTGTTGCAGGGACAATCCTTCCGGCAGGGCGACTTCATCATTTTCGATCACCTCCTGAATCCAGATGCGTTGACGATCGGCTTTGCCCGCCGCTTTGCCACCTACAAGCGGGCGCCGCTGATCTTCCAGCAGTTCGACAACATCGTCCGGCTTTGCCGCGACAAGTCACGCCCGGTGCAGTTCGTATTTGCCGGCAAGGCGCATCCGCGCGACGACGACGGCAAGCGTTTCATCCAGCACATCATTCACCTCAGCAAATACAGCGATCTCAAGGGCAGCCTGGTGTTCATCGAGAATTACGACATGCACGTCGCACGGCAGATGGTGTCCGGGTGCGACGTGTGGTTGAACAATCCGCGCCGTCCGCTCGAAGCCTCCGGCACGAGCGGCATGAAGGCCATCGCCCACGGCTGTCTCAACATGAGCATCCTCGACGGCTGGTGGCGCGAGGGGTATGACGGCCAGAACGGTTTTGCCATCGGGGACGATTCGCATCCGGCCTCCGTCGAGGAGCAGGATCGCATCGATTCCGCCAACCTGTTCAACACCTTGAACAACGAGGTCATCCCGCTCTTCTACGAGCGGGATGCGACCGGGCTGCCGCGCAACTGGATCAAACGCATCCGCCACGCGATGGTCACCCTCATGCCGGTCTTCAACACGCACCGCATGGTCAAGGAATACGCTGAAAAGTATTACGTGGCGAAGTGACGGAATCCTCTTAATCTGGGAGTGTGAATCCGGCAGGGGAGCGCTTTGGCTCCGGGGCCGGATCGAGATTGAGAGTGAGTGAGAAACCCGACATCAAATCGCTGACCGACGCGGCGCTGGCGGATTGCCTTAAAGAATGGGGTCAGCCGGCGTATCGGCTGGCGCAAATTCTGGCCTGGATTTACGTCCAGCGCGCGACCGATTGGGAGGCGATGACCAACCTGCCCAAGGCGTTGCGCGCCTTGTTGCGCGAGCACTTCACCCATCAAGTGCTGCAACTCGTCCGCAAGCAGGGTGCGACGGACACGACCCAGAAATTCCTCTGGCGGTTGGCGGATCAGGCGCTGATCGAGAGCGTGTTGATTCCCGCCAATCCCGCGCTCTACGGGGAGGCCAGCGACCGGCATACACTCTGCATTTCCACCCAGGTCGGCTGCGCCTACGGCTGCAAGTTCTGCGCGAGCGGCCTGGATGGCTGGAAGCGTAATCTGCGCGTTGAGGAAATTGTGGACCAGGTGCTGGCCGTGGAACGCTGGCATGATCAGGCAGAACCAGAGCCGCCCGTCGCCGCAGCCGAGGCAGCCGGTCCCGCTGGCGCGCCTGCCCGAATCGTCAACAACATCGTGGTGATGGGGATGGGGGAACCGCTGGCGAACTACGACAACCTGCTCGCCGCCCTGCGCATTCTGAACGCGCCGTGGGGCGGGGGCATCGGTGCACGGAAGATTACCGTTTCCACCAGCGGCCTGGTGCCCCAAATCCGGCGGCTCGCCGACGAGCCCTTTCAATTCCGCCTTGCCATTTCGTTGCACGGTGCCACCGACGCCGTGCGCGAGAAAATCATGCCCGTCAACCGGAGGTATCCGCTGAAGGAACTGGCCGCGGCCTGCGATTACTACCAGCAACAAAAGGGGCGCATGCTGACGTTCGAATACATTCTCATCGCCGGCGTGAACGATGGGCTCGATCAGGTGGGGCCGCTGGCCCGGCTGGCCCACCAGCTGCACGCGAAGGTCAATTTGATTCCCTACAACACGGTGGAAGGACTGCCGTGGGAACGCCCCGCGCCGTCGGTTCAGGAGACGTTCCTGGCGGCTCTGGAAGCCCAAGGAGTCACTGCCACCTTGCGACGCGAAAAAGGCGGGGACATTGACGCGGCTTGTGGTCAGCTCCGGCTCAAAACCGAACGCGAACTGGCAATTGGGGTTGTGGATTAACGGGTTGCGTGGCTCCTTCGCTTCGCGTTCTGGCACCGGGCGTGCTCTTGCAAGGATGCGGCGGGTCGCCCGCCCACTTTACCCATAATGAAACGCACGCCCTCACCCCGCACCACCGCTGCCCGAGTTCTTGGAATCCCGTTCGCCGGCTTGCTGATACTCGCCCTGGCCGCAGGCCTCCTGGCGGCGTTCTTCATCCCGGTGACGGTTCACTGAGCCAGTTCACCCGTCTAATCCGCGCCGATTGGGAGATCTTGTGCCCCGGCCAACGATGGCAGCAAAGGAAAGGTCAACGGCTCAATTCCGTTGCGGATGCTTGAAGTTCTCACTCAGTCTTACCTGAGGATTTCTGAATCAAAACCCTTTCAACATGCCTCCATACGATGCGTTGGCCCGGCTCATCCACTGCGGTAAAAACCAGGTCGTGTGGGCGAGTATTGCTGTTCATTTGCTCAATCATGATGTCCCCATCGATTTGATAAGCTCGAGAGCCCAATCTTCGGGTTGAATTCCACGTCCCCTTCGGAGTGACAGTAGGAACAGGGCTGGAAACCCGCACAAGACGAAGCCCGAGCGGTTCCAACTGGTAAACCCGATTGTCCACTTTGAACAGGGCGCCGCCGTCGTCCCAGCCTTCAAAGCTGACCCAATAATCGTTGCGCGGGGTGGCAAAGCGTATTTCCGTTGCCTTCTTAAGGTTGCCTTTGAAGTCGTAATTCTCAAACCAAGGTTGACCTTTTGAATGGTGCTCATCGAGCCAGATCCTTTCGCATTGTGCATAACGGATCATATTCGAGCCATGCAGCACCCAGCTCGATTGTTCATTTGTATGCGTCATGGGCTCCGGAAACTGGGAGACCCGACCAGTGCGGTCGTCAAAAATGGCCATCGCAGTGCCTTGCTCTCCCGAAACTTGAAAGAGGCACCGATCTCCAAACGAATACTGACCGGACTCAAGACTCGTGGACATTGGAGAGACTGATGCGGATTGCAGTCGTGACCCGGATACGGTCCTCATGCGGCCATTTTTGAATACGAATAATCCGTCGTCATTCACCAGCAGTTTGGTTTCCCCGGCTGTGCCAACGTATTCCCCGGGGCCGCCCTTTTGAAAGTGCCCGGATTGTTCGTCAAATAGGAGCCAGTCGTTGAAGCATTTGGAAACAATACACCCCGATCTTTCCATGGCCTCGCGCATTACCAACAATTTGCCCGCGCTGAGGGCGAGCTTGTAGGTGTAATAGGATGGCTTCGGTCTTAGGGTGAATAGAACAGTCGCTGGCGCACGTTGCTTGACGCCAATCCATTCCAGAAGTTTCCGCGAAACCACCTGATAACGCGAGGGCGGTAGCGGCTTTTGTTGAGGGATTTTTACCAGGCTTTGCAGCCAGACGATATTGCCCGAGGCGAGTTGCCGCTTTTGCAGGACATCTCCTGCGATCAGATACAAGAAACCATCGTCGGTCGCCAAGCCGTCTCCCATCACTCTTTCCGTCTTCTTCTGCCACAACAGGCGACCGTCTTTGGCATCCAAGGCAAGTAAATCCGCAGCCTCGCATCCGCTGACACTCTTTGAAAAAACAACCACCTTTTGTGAAGCCGCTACAAAACAGGCTTCGGCGTATCCGTCGATATGCACCATTTGTGCAAGTGCGGGCAAGGCGGACAGACAAACTATCAGAGCCAGCCGGAGGAGGTGATAATGCCGGCGAACAGCGAGATTTGCCCGCTCAATGGATTGCTGCGGCGCTCGTAAACCGTGCATCGCTTTTAGATGCTTGAAGTTTTTTCCCGAACTGTCCGGAAGTGCTTTTGGTGCCGATGGAGGGGCTCGAACCCCCACGTCCGCGAGGACACCAGATTTTGAGTCTAGCGCGTCTGCCAATTCCGCCACATCGGCCACCAAGGGCGGACATTAAGGATTTTGCCCCGCCGCGAATCAAGTTTTGTTTTCCACCAATGTGCTCGTTCCCTGCGGTGGGGACAGCCGTCAGTCACCAGGGCTCTTGCGGTGCCGCCAAGCGGAAGAAGCGCGTCTGGGAATCCACCGGCAGGCTCACACTGAACCGGCCGTTGTTGCTGGTGACGGTGCTGGTCACCGGATTCCACTGAACGGGCGGGGTCAAATTGGTCGTGGAATACAATTCCCAGTCACTGGCCCAATCCGGCCAGGTGAGATTCAGTGCGCCGGCGCTCGCCGTCAGACTCAGTGAGGGCAATGGCAGAAACACCCCCAGCGGCGCCGAGTTGACGCCGGTGCCGCAATCGTTGCTGGCGGTGAGGCGATAATAATTCATCTGACCTCCGGCCGCCTCGTGGTCCACGTAACTGCTCGTGGTGAGGCCGGCGGCAATCAGTTGGTAGGACGCCCCGTAGTCCGTGGAGCGCCAAAGGTTGCAGCCTTCCGCCCCCGGCGAGGCCTGCCAGTTCAGGGCGATTTGGCGATTGCCTGCGGTGCCGGCCAGGCCGCCGGGGGGCAGGGGAGCCGCGCCGCCGGCGATGCCATATTTGCATTTCAGCGCGCGTTCCTGTCCCAGCCGGTCCGCGTCGGAAAGTGCCGCGTTGTATATCTGCACTTCGGCCAGATCGCCGGTCAGAAAATTATTCAACACACCCTGCGCGCCCAGCACGAGACAGTTTGGGGCGGTCAATGATTGCGTTCCGCCCGACGCGGAACCCGCCGGAGTGCTGTCCACGTAAAGAACGATCACCCCGTTGCTGCGGGTGCGTTTGAAGGTGATGACGTGCGGCTGTCCGTTGCTCAGGCCCGTGGCGGAATGAATCGTCGTGTCCGGGTTGCCAACGCCGGCCAGGATTTGTCCATTGGCATTCAGTGCCGTGCCGAAGTCACCCACCGAACCGGAAACTTCCCCGTTGACCAGTCCCGCACCGTTCCAAAACGCCGTGCCTGTGCCAATGCCCTGACTGCTTTGGTAAACAAAGATCATGGTGAAGTCGTCCTGCACGGGCCGATAAAACCAGAGGTAAGAGTTGTTGGTGGCGTTGAAACGCACGGCGGGCATTCCATTCACCGCAGTCGCGGCGAAAGTCGGTTGATTGACGGTTACGGGCTGCAGGGCGTCGAAGCCATGCCCGCTGGCGTCGGGCCAAATGCCAACCGACGCCCCATCGGCGAGGGCCGCAAGGTCGCTGGCTTGGAACCACGCCGCCCGTGCGACCGGCGTGGCGCTTGCCTGGTCGGAGTCCGGTCCCTCGCCCAGCGAATTCACGGGCGAAACCACATAGTAATACGTGCGATTGTTGATGAGGCCCGCATCCGTGCAGGTCGTGGCCGCAAGATTGGTGACCACGATGTAAGGACTGCCGTCAATCAGTGAACGTTTCACGTTGTAACTGGTCGCGCCGGCGGCGGCCGACCAGGTCAACTCCACCTGCCCGTTTCCCGCCACGGCGCGCAAATTGGCGGGCGCGGTGGAGGGTGGTTGAATGCCGCAGACATACAGCGCCGCAACCTCGCTGGCATCCAGCACCCGCGGGAAAATTCTGATGTCGTCCAGGCTGCCGTTGAAATACCCGCCGCCCGAGGCAATCGCGCCGAACAGGAGCTGGCCCGAGGCGTTCAGAACGTTCTTGTTGGCGCTGCCCGTGGCTTGCAGGACGCCGTCCACATAAACCTTGATGGTGCCGGTGTCGCGTTGCCGCGTCGCGACGCAATGGTGCCAGTTGCCGTTATTGATGGCGGTGGCGGAAAGCAGAGTGGTGTCGGGGTTGCCGACGCCAAAGGCGAACTTGCCGCCAACCAGCGCCGTCCCAAAATCGTTGCTGCTGAACGGCGCGTCACCATCCACCAGGCCGCGGCCGTTATACCACTGGCCCGTTCCGGCGGTTTGCGTCGTCTTGACCCAAAGCGCGATGCTGAAATCAGCGGCCGCGGGATTGCTGACCTGCACGGAACTGTTCACGCCGTTGAAGGTCAGGCAGCCGCCGATGAGGCCGGCGCTGGTCCAGGCTGCGCCGGCCACGGCGCCATCATTGTGATTGGCGGAAAGGTCGGCGGCCACCGTGCCGGTGGTGGCGTCCAACGGCCAGGCGCCGATAAAATTCGCCGGCAGCGCCTGCAGGGCCGCGTCCTGCGTCGGCTCCGCCGCAAGCATGATTTCGAACGAGGAGATGCAGTCCCACGCGTAGAAGTTGGTTCCGGCCGGACTGGGGTGCAGCCACTGGCACCAGGACAAGTTGTCGGTGGGTCGTCGCAAATTCCAGGCCGCCTCGGCATTGCGCTGAAGCCACGGGCCGTAGGTGCCCTGCAAATTGCGGTCGCGCATGAAGCGCACCAGCCAGCGGAGGAAGATGGCGTTGAATCCCGAGTTGTTGCCGGCGATGCCATATTCCGGAAGGATGCCGCCGGTGGTCATTTTCATCATCGTGTAATTCGCCGCGAGCGCGGCGTCGTTGGTGCGGCCGAGAAAATGGGCCGCGCCGATGAACGTGCCCTGGTTGTAGGTGCTGGCCCAGGTGTTGATCACGCCGTTCGTGCCAATGGCGTCGGAAATGGCGCCGGAGTTGGTGTTGAACAATACCGCGCGCTCCCAGTTGTAGGCGTCCGTGGCCTTGCTCAAATAAGCCGGGTCGCCGTAAATCTGATACAGCAGCGACGCCGCGATGGACCCGGGGCCGTTGACGCAGGCGTTCTTCGTCCAGTTCCCCGTGGTCCAATACAATCCGCCGCCCAGCGTGTTGTCCCAGGCCCGGGCATAGCACATGTCGAAGTTCGCCCTGGCAATGTTGCAATAATTCAGGTTGCCCGTGTCCCGCCCGCCGCGCGCAAAGGCGAGCACCGCCCACATGATGTCGTCGTTGTAAATGTTCCAGGACCACGAAGAGCCGTTGTTCTTGAGAAAGCCGTTCAGCAGGTTGGTGATCATTCCCTTGTAGGTCGCATTCGACGTCCATTCATACGCGTCGATGGCGCATTCGATCATTTCAGCCTGGCCCCAGAAATACGCCACCCCGCCCGTTTGCGTGTCTTTGAACCAGCCGTTCGTCCCGCTGAGGCTGTAGAAGGCGTTGTTGTAGGCCACGGCCATTGCGTCGGCGTCCTTGGCCGTGTAGGCGCGCGCCCCCAGCACCGGACCGAGCAGACACAAAACCAGCACCAGCAAAAATGAATTGGGATTGCGCGGCATACACATCACATCACTCCGGGATTGGCAACAACTGGAGTTCGGCAAGTTTCCGAAAATGCGCCCGCGACGTCATGTCGCATGAAATGGGTGGCGCGCGGCGCCGGGCCAATTTGCTTTCTTGCGGCGGCACGGGCGCTTAAATATGGGTGCATGACACCAATTGCACGTGTTCCGGCGTTTGAATCAATCTCCGTTTGCGGGAGTCTGCTTTGAGCATGAAAAAACACTTCGCGGCCCTGGCTGCGTTCGGGATGCTGGCGCTTGCGGCACAGGCCGAAAAACCGCTGGTGTCGTATGTGAATCCATTCCTCGGCACGGCGCCACTGACCAATGTGACCGACATCGGTTTCAATCCGCCCTGGCGGGTCTGGGCCGGGCTCACCTTTCCCGGCGCGTCCGTGCCCAATGCGATGGTGCAGCTCAGTCCCATCACCAAATTCGGCAGCGGCGCGGGCTACGAATACGAGGACACCGTCATCCAGGCGTTTGCGCATTCCAACAAGGGGCATTGGAACCTCTGCCACATTCCCATCCTGCCGGTGACCGGCGAAGTGAACCCCAACGACTTCGGGTCCCGCTTCAGTCATGCCCGCGAGTCGGCGACGCCGGGGTATTATCAAGTGTTCCTGGAGCGCTATGGCATCAACGCGGAACTGACCACCACGCTCCACTGTGGCTACCACCGTTACACGTTTCCCGCCGGCGCAGCGGAAAAACTGGTGGTGAATCTTGCTGTCTCGAACGAGCGCGTCCGACGCTGGGGCCTGCAGCCGGATGGCGACTACGCGTTCCAGGGTTTTCAGCACGCGAACGAGAAGGTTTATTTCTACGCCCGGGCCAATCACAGAATCAAACGGATCAAAACGCTTCACGGGACGCGCCACGATGTTTCGGTGGTCGAATTTGAGGCAGGAACGGGGCCGTTGGAAATCAAGCTCGGGCTCTCGTATGCCCGGCCGGACAACGCGCGCGACAATTTGGAGGAGTTGGATGGGAAAAGCTTCGATCAGGTGCGGGCCGGGGCGGCGCAGGAATGGGAGGCATTGCTTTCCAAGATCCAGGTCAAGGGCGGCACCGAGCGCCAGAAGCGGCTGTTTTACTCGTGCCTTTACCGGTCGTTTCTCTGGCCGGCCTTGCGGAGTGACGTGAACGGCGAGTTTCTGGACGCGCACGATCGCGTGGTGCGGAAGGATTTCGCCTATTACACCGTTCCCTCGTTGTGGGATGATTATCGCAACAAGCTCGTCCTGTTTGGCCTGCTGTCGCCCAAAGTCACGGAGGATGTCATTCAATCGTTGGTGGACCGCGGCGAGGCGACGGGATTCATTCCCACGTTCTTCCACGGGGACCATGCGGCGCCGTTCATCGCGGGATCGTATCTGCGCGGGCTGCGCGGTTTTGATGTCACCAATGCCTACCGGCTGTTGCTTCGCAACGCCACGGTGGAAGGGCCGTCGCGCCCTTACCTCGGGGAATATCTTGCCAAGGGTTACATTGCCACGCCGGACATTGCGAACCCGAACGTGGAAACCAAGGCCCGGGCGGCCGTCACCAAAACCCTCGAATACGCCTACGACGATTACGCGGTGGCTCTGCTCGCCAGGGCGCTCCATGACGAGACGAACTACACCATGCTTCTCAGGCGGTCGCACAATTTCACCAACCTCTTCGATCGCTCGACCGGCTTGATGCGCGGACGCCGTGAAAACGGCGACTGGGTGGAGCCGTTCAATCCGCAGTATCCCTATTACGAATACATGTATCGCGAGGCGAACGCCTGGCAATCCTCGTTCTTCGCGCCACAGGACACGCCGGGCCTGATCCGGCTGTTTCCCAGCCCGGGGGAGTTTGAGCATCAACTCGACCGGTTCTTTTCCATTCCGTGGAATCCGCATTACATCGCGATGAACATCAACAGCTTCATCGGCCAGTATTGCCACGGCAACCAACCGGATCACGGCTTTCCCTACCTCTACTACTTTGTCGGCAAACCGGAGAAGTCGCAGGCGATTCTGAACGAGATCATGGATCGCTTTTACGGCATGGAAGGTGGCAATACCTTGTGCGGCATGGATGACGCCGGGGAGATGTCATCCTGGTATGTCTTCAACGCCATTGGCCTCTACACCTACTCGCCCGCGGATCCGGATTACATCGTCACCGTGCCCCTCTTCGACGAGGTGAAACTGGATCTGGGAGGCAAGATGCCGCTGGTCATTCAAAAGCAGGGCTCCGGGACGAAAATCACCGGCATCAGTTTTGACGTCCACCCACTGGACGGTTACTTCATCCCGCACCACGAACTGGTCAACGGGGGAAAGCTGGTCATCCGCACGGCCCCGGCCTCGCCCTGACGACCTTTCACACCGACAAACAAACTGGCCGGCGTGTTGAAGGGCAAATGAGACCGCCCACTTCGTGTGCGTGAAGTGGGCGGCTTGCTGAAGCGGACTTCAACTCAGCGCATGAGTGGCATGCGTGATCGCGCCGCCTGCCCGCAGCGCCGCCGCCACGATGGCGGCTTCGGCCAGTTCCGCCTCCGTGGCTCCGGCCTTGCGCGCGTTCGCGGTGTGGATGCCGATGCAATAGGGGCATTGCGTTGTCACGGCCACCGCGACGGCAATGAGTTCCTTGTATTTCACCGGTATCGCGCCTTCCGCCACGGCCAGCTTGTCGAACGTCCAGAACGCCTTCATCACTTCGGGCGCGAGGTCGTTCATCTGCTTGATCTTCGTCAGGTTCTCTTGGTTATACATGATGTGTGCTTTGTTGATTTTGATGTTTTCTCGTTCAGAACTTCATCGCGACCACTTCCAGATATTCGGCGGCAACTTCCGTCGTGCCGGGAATAATCGCGGTGTTGTGGCGGGTTTGCAGGTCCACCAGTTCCCGTTGCAGCGCGGATTGCCCGCTCGGGGGCAGGGATTCGAAGGCGCGCAGCGTCGGGCCGTAATGCTTGCGGAAGAACTCAACGGTCTCCGCGGGTGGAAACGGAAAGCGCATCATCGCGACCCGGCGCGTGAGCCGCACGTCGGTGAAGCTGCCATGCAGTCGTTCGCGGACGATCAATTCGTTGCCCCATTCCATTGGCGAGGGCAGGCCGGCGGGCGGCGGAGGGAGATGCGCTTTGAAGACGGTGAACATCTTCCCGATGAATCCTTCAACCGTCCAGTTCGCGAGCGCGATCTGCCCGCCAGGTTTCGTCACGCGCCACAATTCGGCCGTGGCGACCGGGGGTTGCGGCGTGAACATCACACCGAACATGCTGACGGCGAGGTCAAACGTGTTGTCCGCGAACGGCAACGCCTCCGCGTCTGCCTCCTGGAGCACGAGGTTCAATCCTTCCGCCGCAGCGCGGGTGCGCGCCTGGGCCAGCAGGTTGGCGGCGATGTCAATGCCGTGGACGGCGCACCCCTGCCGGGCGGCGATGAGCGCAAGGTTTCCCGTGCCACAGGCTACATCGAGCGTGTTCATCCCCGGCCGCAAGGATTGACGTGCCATGAATTCCTCGGCGACGTTTTCGATGCTGCGGGCAATCTGTCCGAAGTCGCCGGATTCCCAAGTCGCCTTCTGCCGGGCTTTGATGGCGGACAGGTTGGGAATGGCCGGCGGGTTGAAGTGGTGGACGGTTTGTTTTGGTGCTGTCGTCAGTGTTTGCATATGGGGTCACAGTTGAATGACGACCGCATCATGAAGGGAACACAGTCGGGCTGCTTTGCTGCGGAGTTCAAAGTTTTGACTCTGCAGCCCAGGTTGTGCCGTCCAGATTCCCGGGCGACCGGCGCATGCCGGGGCAGGGGAGGGATGGAATCGAAGAACCGCGGGCAGACCGCCTGATGATTTTGGCGGTGACGCTCAGGCGGCGAGCGAAGGCTCCTGCCGGTAGGACAAGGGCGGAACGCCAAAGCGTTCCTTGAACACCCGGCTGAAGTGCGAGACATCCTCAAAGCCGCTTTCCAACGCAATCCCGGTCACGCTCACGGGCGAGTGACGCAGCAGCCGGGCCGCATGATCCAGCCGGCGTTGCAACAGCCACCGGCCGGGCGACTCCTGGAACTGCGCCTGAAACTCGCGCTTGAACGAGGACAGGCTGCGGTGACAGAGGCGGGCGTATTCCTCCAGTGAAAGATTGTAGCGGAAGTTCGCCTCCATGATTTCCGCGATGGCGGGCGCCTCGCTGGCGCCGAGGCGCCGGAAGTAGGCGGCCAGTTCCGGGTTCGTCCCGCTGGTGAGGACGCTCATCACGAGCTCTTTCAACTTGAGGCGGACCAGCGGCTCGGGCGGCTTGTCCGTTCCGCCCAGGTAGGTGCGCATGGATTGAAAGAGCGCCTCCAGCGCCACATCGTTTGCCACGCGCAGCGCGGTCTTGATGACAGCACCGTTGCTGGTGGCGGGGCTCAGTATTTCCATGACTTCGCGCACCGTGCTGCGCATCAGCGCGTCGGGGATGAAGACCATGAGCAGGCAGACGTCTTTCTCAAAGTGCTGTTCCACGATGGTGGCGCCCTTCTTGAAGAACAAGGTTTCGCCGGGCGTGGCCTGCCAGACGCCATCCGGCGTGTGCCACGTCTTCTTCCCCGTGACCACATGGACGAAGTAATCCTTCTCGGTCCAGTTGGGCAGGAGCTTTTCGGGCGAGCCGCACGTGTATTCCGCGAAGAGAAATTCCCCGATCTCAAGCTTGCTGTAGCTCGCGTTCCGGCGGACGGCATCGTATAGATTCAGCACAACAAAACTCCTGACGAATCAATTTGCCCGGCATTCTCACGTCTCTCGCCAGCGGCACAATGGAACTTTAGTTCCATTCTTGCTTTGCGGCGAGTCGGGCCGCGCAAAGAGGTTGGGGGATCCGGCCGCTGCGAAGCGCCCCGACGTCACGCCCTCACTCCTCAAACAACGCCTGCGCGAATTCCTTGGGGTCAAAGGGTTGCAGGTCGTCGGCCTTTTCGCCAAGACCCACGAATTTGATCGGGATGCCGAGCTCCTTCTGGATGGCCACCACCATGCCGCCCTTGCTCGTGCCGTCGAGCTTCGTCACGATCAGGCCGGTGAGCGGCACGGCCTTGTTGAACTCACGGGCCTGCGTCAAGGCGTTCATGCCCGTCGCCGCATCGAGCACGAGCAACACTTCGTGCGGCGCGCCTTCGAGCTGTTTGCCGATGACCCGGTGAACCTTCTGCAATTCCTGCATCAAGTTGTGTTTCGTGTGCAGGCGGCCCGCGGTGTCGATGAAGAGGTAATCTGCCTGGCGCGCGAGTGCCGCCGTGATGGCGTCGTGCGCCACGGCGGCGGGATCGGCATGGTAGGCGCCGGCGACGACTTCGACATTCAGGCGCGTGCCCCAGAGCTTGAGTTGCTCGATGGCGGCGGCGCGGAAGGTGTCGCACGCGGCAAGTAACGCGGTCTGGCCCTGCGTTTGGACAAGGTTTGCAAGCTTGGCGGACGTGGTCGTCTTGCCGGTGCCGTTCACGCCGACGATGGAAACCACCGTCGGCTTGCTCGTGGCGGTGCGCAGTCCGGGTTCCTTGACGGCGAGGCTGTTCTCCACTTCGCGCCTGGCGATGGCCAGCACGTCGAGGCCGGCGGTGCCTTGCGACTCGTAGGCCTTCTTCACCGCCGCGACAATCTGCGAAGTCATCTCCAGGCCGAGGTCGGCGCTGATCAGCGCGACTTCAATCTCCTCCAGCGTGGCGGCGTCGAGCTTGGGCGAGCGTGTGACGATGCGCTTGATCTCATGCGTGAGCTTGTCGTGCGTCTTGGTGAGCGCGGCTTTGAATTTGGAGAACAATCCCATAGGAGATTAACCACGGATGGACACGAATGAACACGGATGCGGGAAAGGCGTGACGCGGGTTTCGCAAATTGACGCGAATTGAAAATCCGTTCGCGCGAATTCGCGCCATTCGCGTCCAAGGTTTTGCTCCTGGTTCATTCGCATGGGTTCGCAGTTGAAACCTTCGCGCGCTGCGCCAGCGCCTGCTGCAGCTTGTGAACGTAGTGAATGGGGAGCTTGATGCCGCCGATGAGGGGCTTGCCCTTGCTCAGACCGTGGCAATCTGAGCCGCCGGTGACGAGGAGGCCGTATTGCCGGGCGATGTTCAGATAGTGCGCCGCGGTGTTGTTCGTGTGCTTGGTGTGGTAACACT
This sequence comes from Verrucomicrobiia bacterium, assembly GCA_035765895.1. NCBI lineage: Bacteria > Pseudomonadati > Verrucomicrobiota > Verrucomicrobiia > Verrucomicrobiia bacterium. The sequence goes on from DASTWL010000011.1 coordinate 66,770, forward strand.
CAATGCCGTCAAGACCTGCCTTGACCAGTTCGGGAATGACCTCGTCACACTTGTTCAGGCCGGGATGCGCCATGACGGCGAGTCCGCCCGCTTCGTGGATGAGCGTGATGGCTTCGAGCGCGGACATCTTGGCCTTGGGCACCCACGCCGGGCGGTGCTTTTTTAGGAAGCGTTCAAACGCCTCGTCCAGACTGACACAAAGACCGGCCTTCACCAGCGCGCGGGCGACGTGCGGTCGTCCGGGCGCCCGGCAATTGGCCAGTTCAAAAACGGAGTTCACTTCCAGCGGCACGCCGAGTTCATTGATGCGGGCGACCATTTCGCGGATGCGGTTTTGCCGGACGGTTTGAAACTTCTCCATTTCCGCCAGTAAACGGGGATGCTTCGTGTCGAAGCCATACCCGAGAATGTGCAGTTCGTGTTCGCCGAATTCGGCCGTCAATTCACTGCCGGGGATGAACTCGATGCGTTCGGCGGCGCAGGCGGCGGCCATGCGTTCACAACCCTCCACGGTGTCATGATCGGTCAATGCGAGACAGGCGAAGCCCATCCGCTTGCCGTGCGCGACGACTTCTTCCGGGGAAAAGGTTCCGTCGGAGAAGAACGTGTGCAGGTGCAGGTCGGCAAACATCTCAGCGGAGTGGCCGCATCAATTCCTTGCGGATCTGATCGAGGATGCCGTTGACGAACTTGCCGCTGTCGTGCGTGGAAAATTTCTTCGCGATATCCACCGCTTCGTTGATGCTGACGATGGGCGGGATGTCCTCGCGGAACAGCATTTCGTAGGCGGCCAGGCGGAGGACATTCCGGTCCACGGCGGCCATGCGCTGGAGGGACCAGTTTTTGGCGTGCTTCTGGATTTCCTCGTCAATCTTCGCGCGATGTTCGAGCACGCCGCGGATGAGCGGATCGGCGAAGAGCTGGACAGCAGCCTCCTCCGCGGTGGGCGGTGGAAGCTCCGGCTTTTCGCCCCAGGTGGGCCCTTCCTGTTTTTCCGCGTGGGCGTTGGCGCGCTGCGTCGTCCAGAATTCGTCGATGGCCCGGTCCAGGTTCTCGGCGGGATTCATTTCATGCTGAAACAAAAACTGCACGGCCCGCTCGCGCGCCTCACGACGTTTGCCTTTCTTGTCCAAACTCATAACCGCGCCCATGTTGGGGCAGACGCGGTGAAAGGGCAATGGCGCAGGCTGAAGGAGGCTTCCCTTTCGTCATGCTCGGCAACCATGCTTTCCTGAATCGTCAGACCAACGGTCCCATTGAATCCTTTGAAAAAGTTTTGGCAGGTTGCCTTGCCCACCCAGGCAAGGCCAGACGAAGGTTGGGCCGTTGGCAAAACCAAGGGCCCGAGCTGTTGGGGCCGGCTGCGGTTTGAACCACGCGACTGGCGGCAACGTCTTCAGCGATTGACGCTCAAATGAATTGCCGCAGAGCCACACGGGTGGAAAACTGGACGCATGAGGTGAATCGTGCCGTCGTGCAGCAGCCGGTATTGTGTCAACAGTGAAGCCTGATCCCTTTAGAGACGACGCTGACCTGGCCGTGGATTGCGAAGCGGCTGGAGATGGGGCATTGGCCCACCGCAACCAACGCGGTGCGGGCCCGACGATAAAATGAACGCAAATATACCATTAGCCATCTCTGCCCCCTTCATGGATGAATCCTGTAGTCATACAACTAGTGTGGTGAGTGATTAGTTCGTGCAATAATGCGTGCGACCTGCGAAGGTGGGGGCATGAGCACCGGTCGCCCTTTGAAACCATTGACCTTGCAGCCCGAAGAGCAAGCCAAGCTCGAACTGATGGCGCGGCGCCCCAA